>JBEANK010000107.1:0-3524 GCA_041165485.1 Actinomycetota bacterium
CGGGGCCTAACGGCATTGGAGAGTAATTATGCGCGGGTTAATTCCAGCCTTGCCACTTAATTCCGATGCATCTCATATCGTGGCACCGCAATCGCTCTATCCCTTTCTTTTGGCGGCTCGTGCATCCTCACATCCGCTTCTGGTTGTTACGAGTTCTAGTCGCAGCGCTGAAGATCTTGTCAATGAATTACGAGAGCTCCATGACAATGTGTTGGAGTTTCCGGCATGGGAAACCCTGCCTCATGAGCGTTTAAGTCCGCGCAGCGACACCGTCGCAAAGAGAATTCAAACTCTTTATGCATTGCAGCAAAAACAAAACATCAATCCCATTGTTGTTACACCAGTTCGCGGAGCTATTCACCGAATAATTGCCCAGCTGGGTAAATCTCCTTTACTTCAATTAGAGATTGGGAAAGAGCAATCGCTTGATGAACTAGTACGTCATTTATCTTCTCTTGCGTATTCGCGAACCGATTTAGTAGAAAGACGTGGAGAGTTTGCAGTTCGTGGTGGAATAGTGGATCTCTTTTTACCATTAAGTCATCACCCGATTCGTATCGATTTTTTTGGCGATGAAATTGAAGATTTGAGTTACTTCGAAGTTGCAGATCAGCGAACCTTTAAGCCCGTTGTTGGTGCGGTAGAGATCTATCCATGTCGGGAACTATTGCTCGATACCGCGATTAAGCACCGTGCAATTGAGGTCACCGACCAGTATCCAGCCGCTGCAGAGATGCTAGGCAAAATCGCAGAGGGCATGTGCTTTGAAGGAATGGAGTCTTTGATTCCATTGCTAATTGATGAAACTGAAAGTTTGTTGTCTCGAATGCCAGCAAATACCCAACTTATCTTTATAGATGAACAACGAATCAAATCTCGAGCAGCAGATCTACTCGCAACCAATGAGGAGTTTCTAAACGCTTCCTGGTCCAACGCTGCGCTAGGTGGAGTTGCACCACTTCATGACGGTGCCGGCACATATATGGCCTGGGATGAGCTTTCTATTGAAATATCAAAGGCGGGCATAAGTGCCAAAGAGCTCAGTCCATTTGGAACGGATCTTGATCCCGACACAACATTTTTAGATTATTCAGCGATTGATCCTATGCGTGGAGATGTTGACCGCGCAGTTGACGCTTTACGCCAAGCCCTCAGTGAACATCGCACCGTTGTCTTTGCAACACATGGACATGGAATGTTGGAACGATATGCAGGAATCCTGCGGGGAGCAGATCTTCCAGTTCAGATCATAGAAAAACTTGCTGCAACTCCTACTAAGGGAAGCATTCACTTAACAACTTCTGTTCTGGCTCATGGCTTTGAAAGTTCAGTCGATCACATCTTCTTTATGACTGAACGAGATTTAACAGGCAGTAAAGGAAGTGTTAAGGATGCTGAGCGTTTGCCATCAAAACGTAAGCAAGCGATAGATCCGTTAGAGCTGACAGCAGGTGATTACGTTGTTCATGAACAGCACGGAATCGGTCGATATATTGAACTTCTTGAGCGCACAGTTGCAGGAGTAACACGCGAATATTTGATTATCGAATATGCGCCCGCAAAACGTGGACAGCCCGGAGACAGAATCTTTGTACCAACGGATGCACTGGAACAGGTCTCTAAATATGTTGGCGGAGAAACCCCGACAGTGCACCGTATTGGTAGCGGTGAATGGCAAAAGGCCAAGGGGCGTGCACGTAAAGCGGTCCGCCAAATTGCAGGCGAGCTGATTCGTTTATATGCAGCCCGCACTAGTTCACCCGGCTTTGCTTTCTCGCCAGATACGCCATGGCAACGAGAACTCGAGGACTCTTTTTCATACATCGAAACTCCAGATCAACTTTCAACAATCAACGAGGTCAAGCTGGATATGGAACGCCCATACCCAATGGATCGAATTATTTGTGGTGATGTTGGTTATGGAAAGACTGAGATCGCAATTCGTGCCGCATTTAAAGCGGTTCAGGATGGAAAACAGGTAGCGGTGTTGGTGCCAACAACATTATTGGTTCAACAACATACAAAGACCTTTGCCGAAAGGTATGCAGGCTTTCCACTGAAGGTTGCAGGTTTGTCACGCTTTAATACCGCCAAAGAGAGTAAAGAAATCTTGCAGCAATTAGCTGCAGGCACCGTTGATGTAGTGGTCGGTACCCACAGAATTTTGTCTAATGATGTTCAATTCAAAGACCTTGGTTTAGTCGTAGTTGATGAGGAACAGCGCTTTGGAGTTGAACAGAAGGAGTCCTTAAAGAAGCTTCGAACAACTGTTGATGTATTAGCGATGTCAGCTACGCCTATTCCACGCACACTTGAGATGGCGGTTACCGGAATCCGCGAGATGTCCACCATCACAACTCCCCCAGAAGAGCGTCACCCAATTCTTACTTATGTTGGGCCAGCGGAAGAGGCCCAAATAACCGCGGCGATTCACCGCGAACTTCTGCGAGATGGCCAAATTTTCTACTTACATAATCGAGTAGACACCATTGATAAGACGGCGCTTCGTCTTAAAGAGATGGTCCCTGAAGCGCGAATTCGAATTGCACATGGTCAAATGTCAGAAGGCGAACTAGAAGATGTGATTTTAGCTTTCTGGAACCGCGATTTTGATGTTTTGGTATGTACAACAATTGTTGAAAGTGGCTTAGATATTCAAAACGCAAACACACTCATAGTGGAACGCGCAGATCGCTTTGGCTTGTCACAACTCCACCAGTTGCGTGGTCGTGTTGGTCGTGGTCGCGAGCGTGCATATGCCTACTTCTTGTACTCAAATGATGAGCCATTATCTGAGTTAGCACATGAGCGTTTAAAGACGATTGCAACTAATACTGATTTAGGTTCCGGAATGCGAGTTGCCTTAAAGGATTTAGAAATCCGTGGCGCAGGAAATTTGCTGGGTGGAGAACAATCTGGTCATATTGCAGATGTTGGTTTTGATCTCTATATGCGAATGGTTGGAGAAGCGGTTCAAGAGTACAAATCTGGAATTATCGAAACTGAAGAAAAGGTTTCAGAGTGCAAAGTTGAACTTCCGATCAATGCACACCTGTCCTCTGATTATGTTCCAGGAGAGCGTTTGCGTCTTGATCTCTATCGCCGCCTGGCAGATGTGAAAGCGCCTAGTGATGTTGCATCCATTGAAGCTGAGTTAATTGATCGTTTTGGTGATCTTCCCGATGAGGCGAAAGCTTTATTGGGTGTTGCGGCATTACGTGCACAAGCAAAGGCGGCAAAGTTGACTGAAGTTGTTGTGCAAGGAAAGTTCCTTCGCCTTGCACCATTGGTGCTTCCTGAATCTCGACAGTTACGTTTGACACGTTTATACCCAGGTTCGCTCTATAAAGGTGCAGCAAGCACCGTTTTGGTCGCTCTCCCGAAGGCCGCCTCTTGGAATCCGTCACAGAATGCGCCTGAAATAGTGGATACTTCTCTTCTGGCCTGGGTCGTCGAGGCCCTACATCAATTAAGCGATGCACCGAAAGCGAGTACAGAATGAAGAAGATCCTGGCAATCACCGC
>JBEANK010000108.1:0-4684 GCA_041165485.1 Actinomycetota bacterium
TACTAGGTAGTCACGTAGAAACTGCTTGTCATACGAGGGCTGAGCCCCGCCTGGCTTCCAGGTGGATGCCTCCCAAAACCGTGAAGAATCAGGGGTTAGCGCCTCATCGCCAAGGGTTATCTCGCCCTTGTCATTGCGACCAAATTCGAACTTGGTATCTGCAACGATGATTCCACGGCTCGCAGCAAACTCTGATGCGGTGTCATATAACTTAATTGTTAAATCTCGCAGTTGCACCGCATCATCTGCTCCCACAATCCCTACAGCGCCATCAAAATCAATGTTGATGTCATGATCGCCGATTTCAGCTTTTGTGGCTGGCGTAAAGATGGTTGCTGGCAATTGAGAGCCATCTAGTAATCCATCAGGCAATGTATTTCCGCAGACCGCCTTGTTGTTTTGGTACTCAACCCAACCACTGCCAGTTAGATAACCACGAGCAACGCATTCAACTTCAAACATTGTTAGTGGTTGCACGATTACAGCGCGATCTTCAACAACTGAAGGAACTTCCGTAGAAATTATGTGATTGCCAATAATGTCTTCAAGTAATTCAAACCAAAATAAAGAGAGTTGAGTTAAAACTGCTCCCTTACCTGGAATAGTTGTTGGCATTACCCAGTCATATGCTGAAATTCGATCAGAGGCCACAAGCAAGATTTGCTTCTTATCATTGGTGTACAGATCACGAACTTTTCCGGTACGCAGATGTGTCCACCCAGGAATCGAAGGCGCTGGCGGTGGACCAGCTAGGCCGAAGCCGCTCACCGAATAGAGCCGGGCTTGTACTGCGCTGCGGCAGGGTGCGCGGCTGTAATCGCATCGATGCGATGTACAACTCGAGCCACTTGTTGGCGAGCTTCGCCGGTGAATTCAATGGGGTCGCTGATTAAGACATCTAGCGCTGCACGATCTAGTGGCAATCGAGTATCTGCTGCTAAATCATCGAGCAGAGTGTTTTTCTTTCCTCCGCGCATACCAAGAGCTGCTTTAACCGCATGCTCCTTAATAACTTCATGTGCTACTTCACGACCAACACCTGCTTTAACCGCTGCCATAAGAATCTTTGTAGTCGCCAAGAATGGTAAATAACGCTCTAATTCAGCGCTAATCACAGCTGGGAAAGCCCCAAACTCATCCAAAACAGTGAGCATTGTTTCCAACAAACCATCGATTGCATAAAAGGCATCGGGCAAAGCTACGCGGCGAACAACGCTGCATGAAACATCGCCTTCATTCCATTGATCACCAGCAAGTTCGCTCACCATTGATGCATATCCGCGAAGTACTACAGAAAGACCATTCACACGTTCACATGAACGTGTATTCATCTTATGAGGCATTGCGCTGCTACCTACTTGGCCTGCCTTGAAACCTTCAGTGACTAGTTCGGCACCAGCCATTAAACGAATAGATGTTGCAAGAGATGAAGGAGATGATGCGATCTGAACCAATGTTGTTACAACATCATAATCAAATGATCGTGGATAAATCTGCCCAGTTGAATCTAGAACGTTGTTAAAACCAAGTTCTTTAGCGATTGCGCCTTCTAATTTAAAGTGCGCATCTGATGAACCAAGGAGATCAATTGAATCTTGTGCAGTTCCAACAGGTCCCTTGATTCCTCGCATTGGGTAGCGATCTTGCAGCGCAGTTAAACGCTCATATGCAAACAGCAACTCTTCCGCTGCTGAAGCAAAACGCTTTCCCAAAGTTGTTATCTGGGCTGGAACATTGTGTGAGCGTCCAGCAATTGGTTGATCTGCATACTGTGTAGCTCTTTCACCAAGTCGCGCAAGAAGGGTTACAACTTTGTCGTGAACGATTTCAAGTCCGTTACGTATTTGAAGCGCTTCAATGTTTTCAGTTAAATCTCGGCTAGTCATTCCGGCGTGGATCGCTTCATGCCCAGCTAATGCGTTGAACTCCTCAATCCGCGCCTTTACATCGTGGCGGCTCTGCTTTTCACGGGCATCTATAGATGCTAAATCCACCTGTGTAATTACATTTTCGTAAGCTGTAATTACATCTTTGGAGATTGCATGGCCGAGGGTTGATTGAGCGCGCATTACCGCAATCCAAAGACCGCGCTCTGCGATGATTTTTGCCTCTGGCGCGAAGATTTCGCGCATTGCAGCTGAGGCATATCGGCTAGCAAGCAGGCTCATTGGTGAATTATCCGTCATTTAATTGCCCTTCTCTGCGACCGACGCATTAAGTGCGATATCTGTTCGGTAAAAAGATCCAACTAGTGAGATTTGGCTGATCGCACGATATGCAAGGTTGCGGGCTTCGGTGAGATCTTCTCCTACACCTGTAACGGTTAGTACTCGACCCCCTGAGGCGACAAGTGCATCTTCTTTTTGAGTGGTGCCTGCATGGAAGATTGAAACATTGTTGATGGATGGGAAAGATGAAATAACTCCACCTGATTGAGGTGCTGTTGGATATCCCTGCGCCGCCAGCACAACTGTGACAGCAGATTCTTCGCTCCACTCCAATGTAGTTCCACGTAGATTGCCTGTTGCTGCGTTATATAAAAGAGTTGCAAGTGGCGTCTTCAAACGTGGAATCAATGCTTGAGTTTCTGGATCACCAAAGCGTGCATTGAATTCAATTACCCGTGTTCCATGATCTGTTAATGCAAGACCTGCATATAACAAACCGACAAATGGAGTACCTCGTGCAGCCATTTCAGCGATCATTGGTGCAAGAACTCTTGTGTAGGTATCTTCAATAATGTCCGATGGCGCCCATGGCAAAGGAGAGTATGCACCCATGCCACCTGTATTGGGTCCTATATCTCCGTCAAGTGCGCGCTTAAAATCCTGTGCGGGTTGCATTGGAATTATTGTTGTTCCATCACTTATTCCAAACAAAGAGACTTCGGGGCCATCTAGAAACTCTTCAATCACAACTCGCTTGCAGGCAAGTGCATGATCCAAAGCCTCTTGTCGGTTATTGGTCACAACAACACCTTTACCTGCAGCTAGACCATCATCTTTAACAACATATGGTGCCTCAAATGCATCAAGTGCGATCTCAATCTCTTCTTTGCTGGTGCAGGTAAAACTATGAGCGGTTGGTACTCCAGCATCACGCATAACCTCTTTAGCAAAGTGCTTTGAACCTTCTAGTTGTGCCGCCGCTTTTGATGGCCCAAAGACAGCGATACTGGCTGCTCGTAGCTCGTCGGCCACACCATTAACAAGCGGAACTTCAGGACCAACCACCACTAAATCAACCTGTAACTTTTTTGCTAATTCAACAATTGCTGAGTTATCTGTAACTAATAATGGATGGCACTGTGCGAACTGTGCGATGCCCGGATTGCCAGGTGCAACATGAAGTTCGCTGCATGCTGGATCTGCTTGTAGTCCTACCCCTAGTGCGTGTTCGCGACCGCCGCTTCCGACTAGGAGGATTTTCATTCTTAGATGAAATCCTTTACGACAATTGTTTGATCGCGACCGGAACATAATCCTGAGCATTTTTTGGGAGATCAGAAAGTTTGCGGGCACCAGAGATATCTTCAGTCCAACCAGCTAAGTATTCGTAAATTGGCTTTGCATGGTGGAAATCTGTTTGTGATGCTGGAAGCTCTTCGACCCGCTTGCCGTCAATTTCGTAGGCCACACATACCGGAATCTTTTCCCAACCAGTTAATACATCTAGTTTTGTTAAGAAGAAATCTGTTAAACCATTAACGCGAACTGCGTAACGAGCAATCGGTGCATCAAACCAACCACAACGACGTGCACGGCCGGTAGTGACACCAACCTCACCACCGATACGACGAAGCGCTTCGCCATCTTCATCAAAGAGTTCAGTAGGGAAAGGCCCGCTACCAACACGAGTTGTATACGCCTTCAAAATACCGATTACACGGTCGATCTTGGTCGGTCCAATTCCTGAGCCAGTGCATGCACCACCTGCAGTTGGATTACTTGAAGTTACAAATGGATAAGTACCATGATCGACATCCAGCAAAGTGCCCTGAGAACCCTCAAGAAGTACTCGCTTTCCAGCCTTGAGCGCTTCATCCAAGATTAAAACAGTGTCTGCGACATATGGGCGCAAGATATCGGCGTACTTTAAGTATTCCTCTAAAACTTCATCTACTTCGATGTTCTTGCGGTTGAAAACTTTGATCAAAATCTGATTCTTATCGCGAAGTGCACCTTCGAGCTTTTGGCGAAGGATTGATGGATCAAATAAATCCTGAACGCGAATGCCGATGCGGTTAATTTTGTCTGCATAGGCTGGACCGATTCCGCGACCAGTTGTTCCAATCTTTGACTTACCTAAGAATCGCTCTGACACCTTGTCGATTGTGCGGTGATATGGAGTAATCAAATGTGCATTTGTTGAAATCAGTAACTTGCTTGTATCAATGCCGCGTTCATTTAATCCGCGGATCTCTTCAAGTAAAACACTTGGATCAATAACAACACCATTTGCAATGACAGGAATTACATTCGGAGAAAGAATTCCTGATGGCAGTAAGTGAAGTGCATATTTTTGATCACCGATAACAACTGTGTGTCCGGCGTTATTGCCACCTTGGTAGCGAACAACGTAATCCACGCGATCACCCAACAGGTCGGTAGCTTTACCCTTGCCTTCGTCGCCCCACTGAGCGCCGAGTAATACCAATGCAGGCATGAGTAAAGCCTTTCCGACT
>JBEANK010000109.1:0-3449 GCA_041165485.1 Actinomycetota bacterium
TTGCATGACAAAGAGTCTCGATCACTGATGTCAAAGCTTTCAGATATTCAGATTGAAACCCTGCGCTATGTTGCGAGTGGTTTAACCAACGCTGAAATTGGGCGTTTACGGTTTGTGAGCGAAAAAGCGATTGAGCAGATCCTTTCAAGGGTAGCCATTACTTTAAATATTCAGCCAGATCACAGAAAAAACATGAGGGTTCAATTAATCAATGAGTATCTCAAGTGGATTGGCGCGCCGACTCACTAAGAAAAGAATGTCACGGGGTTGAAAGGTAAAGTTCAGCCCTATGGAGCTAGAGCAGATTCGCAGCCGCTGGAACGAAGTTCTCGATATGCTGGAGTCGCACAATCGAATCGCATGGATCGCATACTTTGATGCGCGTCTTATTTCGTTCCAGGATGGAGTTATCACCCTGGATTTTTCCGACAGTCGCAAGTTTGCAGCATCTCATGAGTACTCCGAGACACGTCCCAATCTCAAGGCAGCGTTAATCGCTTCTATCGATCAAGTCCTTGGATTAAAGGTGGAGATCCGGGAACAATGAAAATTAGGGTATTTCTACTGGCGATAGCGCTGGTACTTGGCGTTGCAGGTGCACCTCAATCACTAGCTGCTGCATCGACCTTGAGTATGCAGATCCGTCAAACACCCAGTGCATCTGAATCTCTATTAACGATGTATGGAAATTTAAAGCCCAACAAATCAGGTACAACGGTCAAGATTCAAGTTGATATAGGTGGCAAGTGGACGACAACACGGTTTACAACAAAGGTAACCAAGGTTGGTACTTGGAAAGTCACCGCACTTGCAACGGCGCTGGATGCACAGGTTCGCTATCGCGCAGTGTCAGTAATTGCTGGAAAAAGTTTGTACTCCCCTATTCGCGCAATCACGGTTAAGCAGCAACCCGAGATTTCAAATGCAGACCCTGCTCAATTTATTGATTTGCTCGGACCAGGTGGTCGAATTCATGGCGCTGATGTCAGTAGGTGGCAACATCCCAATGACAAACCAATTGATTTTGTAAAGATGTATGAAGCGGGGATGCGCTTTGTTTTTATTAAAGCATCAGATACCCGAGAATCAGCAGATCTGCTAGCTGTTAAGTATGCAGCTATGGATCATCACGCTGCGCAAGCTGCAGGAATCTATACAGGTTTTTATCACTACGCTGTGTTGCCAGATGTAACTGATCCTGAAGATATTAAGAAGGATGCGCTAGCGCAAGCGCAAAAAGTGGTGTGGCGACTGGCTTCTATGGGTGGGTATTCGGAACGTGATTTACCCTATGCCTTAGATCTAGAAAATAGGTGTGTTCGTTATTCATCAACAGGTGCTTGCCAAAAATATGCAACTCGCAGCGCGGTGACTTTATGGGCAACAACTTTCTTGGCATCGCTCAAGGAAAAAACTGGTCGCACGCCGCTTCTTTATTCATATGCAAACTTTCTTGAAAGTTCAATGACTCGAACTCCGGAACTTGCTCAATATCCATTGTGGCTTGCTCAATATGCCATTGATCCAGCAAATCCCATCAACCAGCCAGGTCTGAAAAATGGTGGTTGCTATGTTCATTCATGGACTGGGGCTAACTGTGATTCACAATGGACTGTATGGCAATACTCATCTTGCGGTATCGCCCCTAAGTACGGAGTCCCCGGCAATCGATTAGATCTCAATGTTTTCAGAGGAACGCCCGCTTCCTTCCTAGCCTTAGCAAAGGGAAGCTGGACACCTTCTCTGGTTGATTTAATGCCACAACAAGAGCCAACGGTTTTGACTGTGGTAAATCAATCGGCAAGTACGACAAACAAATTAGTTACCTTTAAGGTCAATGTAGTGCGACCAAGTGGTTCGCCAGTTGTAACAGGAAATGTGAAGTTAGTTTTTGATAAAAGCACACAGCCCGCTGTAAAACCAACTCAAACAATTTTGCGCGAAACAAGCGGTGTTTGGAGTTTAGCTCTCAAGGGAGTTCCTGCTGGAAGTTACATCGGTAAGGTTTTATTCCAAGACATTTCCGGAACCCATGCAGAATCGACTTTTCCAGTTACCTTTGAAGTGCTTCAGGGGCCGACACCAACTCCAAAGCCAACACCATCGCCTACTGCCACCAAGAAGCCAACAACCGATGGGTGCAGAGGACAGATTAAGAATTAGCCTCAAGGAGTTCATCGAGAGCAGCGAGCTCTCGATCAACAAGTTCTTCGTAAGCTGCGATTGATTCTTTTCGCTCTTTCGCACTCCACCCAAGAACGGGTGCAATGAGTGCGCCAACCTCATCTGCAAGATGTACGCCATGACCTTCAGCTTCAAAAGCCAACCGTGTACGGCGAGAAATAACATCATCAACGGTGCGCGCACCTTCATGGGTTGCTGCGTAAACAATCTCGGCCTTGATGTATGGAAGTTCGGCATCCAATTTCTTTGCAAGCTTTGGCTCTTGCGCAATGAGCTCAAGAATTTCGCTAATCAGCGAGCCATAGCGATTGAGAAGGTGGGTAACTGTCACGACATCTAGACCAGATTCTTGAGCAATGCGCTCTTTTTGTTGCTCCAAAGCAAAGTAACCATCTGCTCCAACAAGTGGAAGTTTCTCAGTAACAGAATCTTGAGTAATGCGACGAAGTTCAATTACTGCGCGATCTACCGCATCCTTTCCCATGACTCGATAGGTTGTGTACTTTCCTCCAGCGATGGAAACAAAACCTGGTGCTGGACGATCAACTGTGTGCTCACGAGAAAGCTTTGTTGTTGTTGAACTCTTTATGTTTGCTACCAAAGGTCGTAAACCTGCGTACACACCAATAATCTCTTCAGCCATTAACTTTGGCTCTAGAACGCGGTTAGCTTGATCCAAGATGTATTGAACATCTTCACGTGAAGCGTACGGTTCAGCGCGATCTCCATCGTATGGAGTATCTGTTGTTCCAACAATCCACTTGTCTCCCCAAGGAATTAAGAACAGCACAGAAACCGCGGTCTTTAAGATGATTCCTGCATCAGATTTAATCGCAGAACCCGGCAGCACAATGTGAACGCCCTTGCTCATGGTTACGCCATAGCCAGCGGTCAACTCAAACTTTTCATGAAGCTCATCGCTCCAGATACCGGCACACATAATTGTGGCTCCGGCTTTAATGGCAATTTTCTTTCCAGTTTCAATGTCACGGGCATTAACACCAACAACACGCTTGCCTTCACGAATCAAAGACTCTGCAGCTACACGTGTAGCGATAATTGCACCGTGACGGGCAGCGGTGCGCGCAACTGACATTGTGTGCCTTGCATCATCAACTTGTGCATCAAAGTACTTAATCGCACCAGTGACAATGTCATGGCGCAGTGATGGTGCGATCTCATTAATCTGCTTTTGGCTTAAGTGTTTGTGCCATGGCAATGCACGTTGGAATCCGCGAAGCGCGTCGTACAGAGCAAGACCTGCG
>JBEANK010000110.1:0-3426 GCA_041165485.1 Actinomycetota bacterium
CGGAGACGAGGAGATTTGAACTCCTGAAGGCTTTAACACCTTACCTCGTTAGCAGTGAGGCGCACTCGACCGGGCTATGCGACGTCTCCTTATTGCACCACTAGTTTACCTCAACTGATTGGTCCTGCCAGCCCCGCCTTGTAGGCTAGATAAATGGAGAATTCAGATAAAGCTTTAAATACCGGTGCAAAGCGCGTCTATGACGTAGCCCCTTCAGAAAAATTTGCTGAGTTTATGAAGACCGGTTGGGCACCAACACCTTTAACTGGAATCACTCAAGATGAGGTTATCTCCCATTGTGTTCGTCGCCGTGCAGCGTTATCTGAAGCTTTTACTGGAGTTCGTTTAGTAATTCCAAGTGGTGGACCAAAGCAACGCAGTAATGACACCGATTATTTGTACCGACCACATACAGCCTTTGCGTACTACACCGGTGTTCAGGGTGTCGAAGCAAATCCAGATTCAGTTTTAGTTATGGATCCAGCAGATGGTGGACATACTCCAATTTTATTTATTAATCCTCGTTCTACACGTGACACCTCTGCTTTCTACACCGATGCAAAAAATGGTGAGTTGTGGGTTGGTCGTCGTTTTACAACAGATGAGGCATCTCAGCGCTATGGAATTGAAGTGCGCGAGATTGCAGAGTTAGAGAAGTTCCTGAAGGGAAAGAAATCTGCAGCTCTTCATGGTTTTGATGAGGTTGTTGATGCAACAGTTAAAGAGCATCCGCGCGATGCTGAATTAGTTGAGTTTGTTTCAGTTGCTCGTCTAATTAAAGATGAGTACGAGGTTGCAGAGATGCAAAAAGCAGTTGATGCAACCCACCGTGGATTTAATGATGTAATCCGTGCACTTCCTGCTGCGGTTGCGACACAACGTGGTGAACGTGTTGTTGAAGCAGCGTTTTTTGGTCGCGCACGTATTGAAGGAAATGACCTTGGATACAACACGATCGCAGCCTCTGGCTCTCACGCATGTGTGCTGCACTGGAACCGTAATGATGGCGTTGTTAAAAGCGGAGACCTTTTGCTGCTAGATGCTGGTGTTGAAGTTGATTCTTACTACACAGCAGATATCACTAGAACTTTGCCGATTAATGGAAAGTTCACACCCGCTCAACGTGCTCTATACATGCTGGTTTATGAGGCTCAAAAAGCTGGAATTGCAGCGATTAAGCCTGGTGAAAAGTTCTTAAGCATCAACAAAGCCAGCCATACGGTTTTGGCCCAAGGGTTAATTGATATGGGAATTCTTGCAATGAGTTTGGATGAGGTAATGGATCCAGCTGTTGGGTTGCACAAGCGTTGGACTCTGCACGGTGTGAGCCACATGTTAGGTATGGATGTTCACGACTGTGCCCATGCCCGCGCTGAACAGTATCGCGATGGAATCCTTGAAGTGGGAATGTGTTTAACGGTTGAACCAGGCCTATACATTCAACCTGATGACGAGCTATTTCCAGCAGAGTATCGTGGAATTGGTATTCGCATTGAAGATGATGTCGTTGTTACTGAAACTGGTTGCTTAAACCTCAGTGAGCATATCCCTCATCACCCAGATGAGATTGAAGCCTGGATGGCTTCCCTCAAATAACTACATTTACGCTAGTTGTAAACCACACCAAGCGGCAAGCAGACCGATACCTAGAGACATTATTAAATTAATCCCTGCCTCTTTATACCGCTTCAATTCGTATGCAAGGTAGATATCCAACATAAAAGTTGACCAGGTTGTAAATGCACCAGCAAATCCGATTGCAAATAAATCAAAGCCCTCTTCGACTCTGCCATAAGTAAATCCAAGAAGAAAAGATCCAAGAATATTTACGGTAAAGATTCCATATGGCTTCGTTGTATAAGTTCTGATCTTTTGATCAACAACAAAACGTAGTGGACCGCCGACGGCAGCTCCGAAAACAATCAATGCCATTTTCATGAGCGCACCGGTATCAACTTACGTGCAAGGGGTAGAACTACAATTACTGCGACCAAGGAAAGAAAAACATTTTGTGCGAGAAAGTACATTCCGCCTTCGATGGGTTCAAGGGAGTGAGCGGTAACCGCAGAAAAGGTAGTAAATCCAGCACAAAATCCTGGGAGTAAAAGTAGGCGTAATTGGCTAATTCCTCGACGTTCCATCAAAACTAATAACGCAGAAGCCAAAGCGACACCTGCAACATTTGCGATCAATGTTCCTTGTCGATCATCTGGAAAAATCGCACCAATGCCATAACGTGCCAGGGTTCCGGCAACGCCTCCGAGAGAGACTAAAACTAGGGAGTTCAGAAGGGTCCAGTTTTCTTATTAATGCTCGTTACCACTCTGGTCACCAGCGAGATCACTATTGCTGCAAATATTGCTGACCAAAAGTTTTTGACCTCTAACTTATCGCTCCATCTAGATACCAACATCAATATCGCAGCGTTAACAACAACGAGGAACAAACCGAGTGTAAGAATCACTGCGGGAAGCGTTAGTAATTTAAGAAGTGAACCTAGGGTTGCATTAAGAAGTCCAAAGAGAAGTGCAACCCATAAATAGGTTGTGAAACCACCCTGAACATCGATTCCTGGAATTAACGCAGTGGCTACCCAAAAGGAAAGCGCAAGCGCACCCCATCGAACCAATAACTTCATAAAGAAATTATAGGCCCTCGCGCTTACGAATCTTTGATCCTAACCAACGAACTGGATCGTACTTAACATCAGCGACGCGCTCCTTCATAGGAATTAGCGCGTTATCTGTGATCTTGATGTGCTCTGGGCACACTTCAGTACAGCACTTTGTGATGTTACAGAAACCAAGACCGTGTTGTTCTTGTGCCTCTTGCTTACGAGTCTTGCGTTGATCGAGTGGGTGGAAATCAAGCTCAGCCATACGCATCAAGAATCGTGGACCAGCAAATGATTTCTTGTTCTCTTCGTGGTCACGAACTACGTGACACACATCTTGGCAAAGGAAACATTCGATGCACTTACGGAACTCTTGTGAGCGCTCAACATCGATCTGCTCCATACGAGCCTCACCTGGAGCAAGCTCGGCAGGAGGCTCATAAGCAGGGATTTCCATTGCTTTTTTGTAGTTAAAGGAGACATCGGTAACGAGATCCTTGATGATTGGGAATGCACGTAATGGTGTGACGGTGATTGTTTCTTCCTCACCAAATGATGCAACCTGTGTCATACAGGCAAGACGCGGCTTTCCGTTGATCTCCATTGAACAAGATCCACACTTACCAGCCTTACAGTTCCAGCGAACAGCTAAGTCGCCCATTTGTGTTGCTTGAACACGGTGAATTACATCGAGTACTACTTCACCTTCATTGGCCTCAACAACAACATCTTTGAGACCACCATCAGTTGAATCTCCACGCCAAATGCGAAGTTTAATATTGCGTGCCATTAGTTGGAACCGCCTTTCGCAA
>JBEANK010000111.1:0-6706 GCA_041165485.1 Actinomycetota bacterium
GTCATTAATGCGTTCGCCTGAAGTCATAAGAGAAAGGTACCCTTATCCCATGAGCGGCAATCTCTTAAACCGAGTATTTCTCGCCCGTCTTGCAGGCACCGCGGTATTTGACCCCAATGGTGATCCAGTAGGAAAGGTGCGAGATGCTGTCGCGACCCTGCGTTCAAATAATCAGCAACCACGAATCCTTGGATTAGTTGTTGAAGTTCCTTTACGTCGTCGAGTATTCGTACCCATCACTCGAGTTACATCGATTGAGAGTGGGGCGGTCGTTATTACAGGACTACTCAATATGCGACGTTTTGATACTCGACCAGGTGAGGTTTTAGTTTTAGGAGAAATGTTAGATCGCTCCATAACATTGTTGGAAACATCTGAAGAGGTTGTTGTTGAAGATATGGGCATGGAACAAAATCGCAACGGCGATTGGCTCATCGCAAAGGTTCACATCATGCGAAAGGGTCGAGGATTACGTCGCAAAGGTGCAACTTCTACCGTTGCCTGGGAAGAGGTTGTTGGTTTTGCAAATACTGAACAAAATCAAGGTGTAGCAAACCTTCTCTCTACCCTTGCTAATTTACGTGCTGCAGATCTTGCTGCAGTGCTTCAGGATCTCGCACCAAAACGTCGTATTGAAGTAGCAAGTGCACTAGAAGATGAGCGTCTTGCCGATGTGCTTGAAGAAATGGATGAGGACAATCGTGTTGCCCTTCTTGCAGAGCTCGAAGGAGAACGCGCAGCTGATGTTTTAGGTGAGATGGATCCTGATGATGCGGCCGATCTATTGCGCGAAGTCGGCGAAGAACGTGCAACTGCGCTCCTGGATCTGATGGAACCAGAAGATGCTGAAGATGTTTTACGTTTGATGACGTACGAGGATTATTCAGCGGGTGGAATGATGACAACGGAGCCAATTGTCCTCACAGCAGATTCAACTGTTGCAGATGCACTTGCAGCTGTTCGACAAAAAGAGATATCTCCGGCACTTGCTTCGCAGATTTACATCTGTCGCCAACCTGTAGAAACCCCAACGGGGCGATTTATTGGTGTTGTGCACTATCAGCGTTTACTGCGCGAACCGCCTTCAACGCTGCTTGGTTCAATTGTGGACACTGATTCCAAGGCCACAAACCCTGATGCAACTTTGCACGAGGTTTCTTCGCATTTAGCCAGTTACAACATGCTTTCGCTGCCGGTAGTTGATGCCAATGAGCGTTTATTGGGCGCTGTTACGGTGGACGATGTGCTCGATCACTTGTTGCCCGAAAATTGGCGTCATGATCACCGTGAGAATTCACCTGTTTCATTTGAGTCGGAAAGTATTTAAGGAGGAGACAAATGGCACGCAACAATGGCTTAGACACTCCTCGCGAGACTCGCCGATCACTTCGTCCAAATTATGATCCTGAAGCATTTGGCCGTATGTCTGAACGCTTTGCACGTTTCTTGGGAACAGCACGTTTCCTTGTATACATGACAATCTTTATTGCATTTTGGGTTATTTGGAACTTCGCAGCACCTGCTGATTTACGTTTTGATGACTACCCATTTATTTTCTTAACGTTGATTCTATCTATGCAGGCATCTTATGCAGCACCGTTAATTCTGCTTGCACAAAATCGTCAAGCAGACCGAGATCGCATTCAGCTCAAAGAGGATCGTGCTCAAAATGAACGTTCGATTGCAGATACTGAGTATTTAACTCGCGAACTTGCTGCATTGCGTAACTCGCTTGGCGAGGTTGCAACACGTGATTTTGTACGAAGTGAACTTGCTGATCTTGTTGAGGAGTTAGCAAAAGAGCTACGTCGAGACACCCAATCGGACTCCGAGTAAAGATTTACTTCGCTTCATAAGTTTTTCTGCAACCTCTGTGATCGCTTTCGCCGCTGCTGAAGTTGGATCAGCATCCACAATCGGAGCACCGTCATCTCCACCTGTTCGGAGTGCTGGGCTAAATGGAATCTTTCCGAGTAATGGAACATCGCTGCCAACTAGTTGCGAAAGTCGGCGTGAGGTTTCTTCTCCCCCACCTTCGCCAAATAATGAAATTGTCTCGCTACAGGTTGGGCAAGGAAATGCTGACATGTTCTCAATAACACCAATGACATGTTGATGAATTTGATGGGCAATTCGACCTGCGCGCTCTGCGACTTCAGCTGCTGCAACTTGGGGCGTTGTAACAACAACAATTTCAGAGGTAGGGATCAGCTGACCCAATGAAATTGCAAGATCTCCTGTTCCGGGCGGAAGATCGATCAACAGAACATCTAAATCGCCCCAGTATGCATCCGATAACAACTGTTCTAACACTCTGTGAAGAAGTGGTCCTCGATATGCGACAGGGTCAGAGCGCTCAGGCTTAAACATCTCCATCGACACGGTTTTTACGCCATATGACTCGAGAGGAATAAACATCTGATCGATAGCGGTCGGGCGCTGGCCCATCAACCCCATTAATCGTGGAATTGAATGGCCATATACATCTGCATCGAGAATTCCAACGCTTAACCCATTTTTAGCGATCGCAACAGCAAGGTTGGCGGTGACTGATGATTTTCCAACACCTCCCTTTCCGGATGCAATACCGATGACACGGGTTAATGAGTCAGGCTGCGCAAATGGAATGAACTTTTCACGACCTCCACGAACAACTTTTTTTACAAAATTTCGTTGCTCCTCATTCATAACGCCAAATACAAGATCTACCTCTTTAACACCTTCAACATTTGTTACAGCGGTCGTAATGTCTGTGCGTAAGCGATCCTGCATCGGACATGCCGCAATTGTTAGCAAAACCTTTAAAGTAATTGAGCCATGGTTTTCAGACAAATTCTCAATCATTCCAAGTTCAGTTATGGGATGACGTAACTCTGGATCATTGACCTTTGAGAGCGCATCTGTAACTTGTTCTAGTAGGTTCATAGAAGATCTGGGTCAATCTTTGCAGCTGGCTTATTGACCTTTGGTTTTGGTGTTTCCTCATCCAAAAGATCTGCGATCTGCTTTTTAACAAAGGTTTTTGGGTTGAGATCTTTAGGTTGTAGATCTTCAAATCCAGGTCCTAGGTTTTCACGAAGTTCAGCGGTTGCCTTTGTCGCTAAACCACGTGCCTTCTTAACCCACTGCGCTGCCTCAACAGCGATCTTTGGTAAACGCTCTGGTCCGACTAAGAGCATCGCAAGAATTGCAAGACCCAAGAGTTCGCCTGCACCAAGGTCAAAGAACATTGCTTCAGCCTACGCCAATTACTTCTTAGCCGCGATCAGCGTCAATGAGACTGATTTTTCGCTGCCATCACGTTTATAGGTGAGTCTGACTACATCGCCAACATTCTTGGATCGAACCGCAACAATTAACTCTTCGGGAAATTCCACGACCAGATGTTGCAACTTGTGCGCCTTCTCCGGAGTAATTCATATCAAGAGAGATTCCTATAACAGGGTATGTAGCAACACCATTCTTAATAAGTTGATCAGCAGTCTTTCGCGCTTGATTAATGGGAATAGCAAAGCCAAGTCCGATCGAACCAGTTTGTAGATCAGAGCCAAGTGAGGCAATTGCAGAGTTAACGCCGATGACTGCACCAGTTGAATCAACAAGTGGACCACCAGAGTTTCCTGGATTAATCGCAGCATCTGTTTGCAGCGCATTTATAAATGAGCTCTCATTGCGTGAATCTCCAGCGGTTACTGGGCGATTCTTAGCGCTGATAATTCCTGTTGTGACTGTTCCGGATAGTCCAAGTGGTGAACCGATTGCGATTACTGAATCACCAACTGCAACTTGATCACTATCGCCAAATTGCAGAGCCTTTAATCCTGAGGCTGCGATTTTTAAGACTGCTAAATCATATGATGCATCTCGGCCAATAACCTTTGCGGTAAAGATGCGACCATCGTTTAGCTTTACTTGAATTCTTCCACCCGTTTGAGCCGCTGAACTAATAACATGGTTATTAGTTAAAATGTAACCATCACTGTCGATAAAGAAGCCGGATCCGGTTCCGCCTCCAGTTAATGAACGTGTCTGGATAGAAACTACAGAGGGCAATACTCGCTGCGCGGTTCCTGCTACAGAATCTGGCGCTCGCTCAATTGTGCTGGTTGAAGAGACAAGATTTACTCGATTAAATAATGAGGCGCCAGAAGCATTTACTCCCAGAATGCCACCGACCGCTCCAGCTAACACGGCGATCAGCGCAACGCTGCCTTTCGAACTTTTAGATGGCGTGCTTGCCTGCCACCAAGGTGCGGGTGTGGGAGCGGATTTCTTGCGAGGAAAGATCATGGCCGTATCTTGCTATAACTTCGTTGCAATCAATAAACCATCACCGACTGGGATCAAGGAGCTCACCCAATGGTCTGTGTCATTCTTAATGATTTTCCCAGCATCACGAAGGGCGACGGTTCGGGGATCACGTTGGGCGGCATCGCACACCTTGCCTCCTCCGTAATAGTTATCAATAACTAGTGCTCCACCACTTCGTAAAATGCGGTGCGCTTCATTGATTACATAACTCAAATCTTCTGGGTTATGTCGCAGAACTACTAAGTCATAAGCTCGATCAGTCAGCTTTGAGATTACATCTAGAACTGAGTTTGTAATAAGGCGATATCTACTTTGAGCGATGTCTGCCTCTGAAAATGCAAGTTTTGCAATTTGAGAATGTTCCATCTCATCATCTATTGATGTCAACGTTCCGCTAGGCAGCATCCCATCAAACAACCACAAACTGCCAACGCCTGAACCAGTGCCAACTTCAACAACTGATTGCGCCTTCAATGTTGATGCTAGATATCTCAGGAATGCTCCGGCACCTGGAGTTGTATCAATAGTGCCTAGCTCAACACCACGTGCACGAGCTTGCGATTTAAAGTAATCCTCGGCGATGAAGTTTTCAGCAAAGGTATGTGGATCGACTCTCATGATAGTGAGGTAATCCATTCTGTAAGAAGGCGTACTCCAAACCCGGTACCACCCTTTGAATTTTCACCTGCATCTACTTCGCTGCGAGCAGTTCCTGCAATATCCAAATGAACCCAACGACGAGTTGAAGTAAAGTTCTCTAAAAATAATGCGGCGGTCACAGAACCCGCTGAAAACTTTCCTTTATCTGCGGTGTGGTTGAAATCTGCAATGTCGCTTTGCAGCGCCTCTTTGTAATCATCTACTAACGGCATATGCCAAACGCGATCACCTGTTGCTTCGCCTGCCTTTGATAGCTGCGCTGCTAGAGCGTTGTCGCGCGTGTACATTGCTGCGTATTGACGTCCTAAGCCAAGGGTTGCCGCACCTGTCAGAGTTGCAATATCAATTAAATAATCTGGATCAAGATGAGCATCTGCATATGCCAATCCATCAGCCAAAACTAAACGACCTTCAGCATCGGTGTTAATCACTTCAACTGTGGTTCCGCCGTAATGCTTAATTACATCGCTAGGACGTTGTGCGGTCGCTGAAATAGCGTTTTCTGCCATCATCATGAGTGCTGTGACACGAACATTTGGCTGTAACTGTTCAAGTGCAGTTAAAGTTCCAAGAATTGCCGCAGCGCCAGCCATATCGCTTTTCATCGCCATCATGGTGTCGTATGGGCGCTTAAGTGAGACTCCACCTGTATCAAAGGTGATTCCCTTACCTACTAAAACAATGTGTGGCAGCGCTTTTACTGATTTCTTCTTTGATTTTGGTTGGTATGAAACTTGAATCATGCGTGGACCTGGCTTTGGAGATGAACCTCCAACTGCTCTTAGACCACCAAACTCCTTCAAAGCAGCTCCAGCAAATATTTCTACTGTTAGACCGGTGCCCTTTGCTAACTCTTCAGCTTGCTTTCCCATCCATGCGGGAGTCTTGATATTCGCCGGTGTGTGAATTAAATCCCGTGTGTGACAAATTGCTTGTGCGATTGATGCAGCATCTTTGATTTCTTGTGCATTTTTGCTTGCTACAAAGATTGTTGGCTCTTCTTTTGCCTTATCGGTCTTAAGGTTCCAAACCCATGCACCTAATACAATTGAAATAGCATGCGATTTAATTTCCGACACTACGCAGGCAGAAAAAACTGTTGTGTTCTTGCCACGCACCTTTCGACCAACAGCTGCTCCTGCAGCTCGTGCTGCAACTCCGCTTTGGTCACCAACTCCAACTAAATAAATTCGATCAGTTTGCGAATCGGTCGCACTAACAGGGATTTCAAAGAGTTCGCCCGCTTTCGCACTAACAGGGATTTCAAAGAGTTCGCCCGCTTTTCCTGTTGGAGAAAAGAAAGTTAACTCATCCACAAGATTGAGCTCAAAGTATTTTTCAACCTCGGGAGCAAAGGTTCCTACAAACTCGAAATCACCTTCTGTATTTTTGATAAAGCCAAGGGCGATTGAATGCGCGCTTACCGCCTTTGAAATCTCAAAGGGCGAATATTGTGGCAGTGCTGACATGATCGGTAAGGCTAGTGCCTTTAAATGAAAATTACTTCTTAACGAGAGCTACAGCGGCGTGTAAAGCTGCGCTGAGATTATTTGCTTCTTCGGCGTTCATTTCGACGACTAGACGCCCGCCACCTTCAAGAGGGATTCGCATCACTAATGAGCGGGCTTCCTTTGTAACCTCCATTGGACCATCACCAGTGCGGGGTTTCATGGCTGCCATGTGGAGACTCCTCTAAATCGTTGGTACCGCTATGTGTAAAGCAAGGGGGTAAGTA
>JBEANK010000112.1:0-3351 GCA_041165485.1 Actinomycetota bacterium
TTGAGCGCCCCTACATCTGCCTTGTTACTTGAAGTAGTAGATGGAGCGCTCATCATTCAACACTGGGGAGCGCCTCTGCAGGGAGAGCTCGCATCGGTGCAAACAGCGATTCGCCCATCAATTGCAAACAGCTCGTGGGATGTTCCTCAATTTCCGGGGATTATGCGTGAGAGCTCTCGGGGATTTTTAGGACGTCCAACTTTGTCAGGACATCGACACGGAAAAGCGTGGTCAACAAAGTTTGAGGTAACAGATTTTCATCACAACACTAATCATGTCGCAATTACCATGCGGGATTTTCATGCCGAATTAGAAGTTGTCATTACCTTTGATCTCGATGCACACGGAGTCTTGACCCAAAAGAGTTCAGTGAAGAACATTGGATCAACTAATTACTCCCTCAATGAATACATCCATTGGCTTCCACTTCCAAAGGAAGCAACACAAACCTTAGATTTTGCAGGTCGTTGGTCAAATGAGCGAAACCCGCAGCGGAAAGATATCGCTACTGGTACCTGGGTTCGCGAATCTCGCGAAGGACGCAGCGGACACAACTTCTCTATTGCAGATATTGCATTAACTCCGCAGACATCATTCCAATCCGGAAATGCTTGGGCGACAAGTATTGCCTGGAGCGGAAATTCACATTACTTGGTGGAAAAACTATTTGATGGCTCTGTCTCTATTGGTGCAGGAGAGCTGTTGCTTCCTGGCGAATTAACCCTTGCTGCAGGAGAAAGTTATGCCGCACCGGCGCTTGTTTCTGTTTTCTCATCCGAAGGTTTAGATGGTGTTAGCGCCGCGTATCACTCACATCTTCGTGCACGTCCAATGCATCCACAACGCCCACGTCCGTTAACCCTCAATATGTGGGAGGCGCTGTACTTCGATCACAATGAAGAAAAGATCAAAGCACTGATAGATGTTGCAGCAGAAATCGGCATTGAACGGGTAGTTCTGGATGATGGTTGGTTTCACTCACGCCGAGATGACCGCGCCGGTCTTGGTGACTGGGTAATCGATCTTGCGGTGTGGCCTAATGGTTTGTCACCAATCATTCAGTACATCAATGACAAAGGAATTGAATTTGGTTTGTGGTTTGAAGGGGAGATGGTTAATCCTGACTCTGATCTTTACCGCGCCCACCCCGAATGGATTTTGCATGAGGGAGATCGAGTTCCACCGCTCTGGAGGCATCAATTAGTTTTGGATTTGGGACATGAGGGAGCTTTCAATCATGTCTTGGAGCAAACATCTGCGGTGCTTTCAGCACATAACATCGCTTACATCAAGTGGGATCATAACCGCGTACTTGTAGATGCTGGCCATCTTGGTCAAGCAGGAGTTCATCGCCAAACACAAGCGATTTATCGTTTGTTTGCAGAGTTAAAGAGGCGTCATTCAGGTTTAGAGATTGAATCCTGTGCATCAGGTGGCGCACGTATTGATCTTGGAGTAATTGATTTAGTAGATCGTTTCTGGACTAGTGACAATAATGATGCACTTGAGCGCCAAACAATTCAACGATGGACAGCTCAAGTAATTCCACCAGAACTACTTGGTACCCACATTGGTCCAACCCATGGACATCAAACGGGTCGCACCCTTGAATTATCTATGCGTGCTACTACTGCGCTTTTTGGTCACGCCGGTATTGAATGGAACATCACCGAAGCAACTGAACAAGAGCGTAAACACCTTGCGGCGTGGGCTAAGTACTACAAGGAAAACAGAGGACACTTACATTCCGGCAAGATGGTTCGTGTTGATTACCCTGAAGCTCATGCCTACCTTCATGGAGTAACGGCACATGATCTTTCTCGCGCAATTTTTGCTTATGTGCAATTAACACCGAATGTTGCAATTCATCCATCACCTTTGAAGTTTCCTGGGTTGGATCAATCAGCAAGCTACTCAATTAAAGCGGTATTTCCGGCAGGCAAGCCACGATTTATGTTGATTACACCACCTGAATGGATGAGCGGAATTACTCTTTCCGGCTCTGCACTGGCTTCAATTGGTGTAACTGCGCCAATCCTTGCACCAGCAAATGCATTTTTGATAGAAATAACTAAAGCTTAATCAATCCAGTTCAAGGTGCGCTCAACAGCTTTCTTCCAGCCAGCGTATCCAACTGTTCGTTGCTGCTCGGTACTTGTGGCGCTCCAGCGCCTAGATTGCTGCCACTGTTTTCTAACCTCATCAGTTGATGACCAGAATCCAACTGCAAGACCTGCAGCGTAGGCGGCACCAAGAGCTGTTGTTTCGCCAATTAATGGGCGAGTGATATCAATTCCCATTACATCTGCCTGCATCTGCATACATAAAGAGTTAGCGGTAATTCCACCATCTACACGCATTTCTTTCATCGGCACTCCACTATCTGCCACCATCGCATCCATGACATCGCGAGTTTGGTAACAGATCGCTTCAAGAGCTGCTCGTGCAAGGTGGGCTTTGGTTGCAGCCCGTGTTAAACCAACAATCACACCACGTGCATCACTTCGCCAGTACGGCGCAAATAAACCTGAAAAGGCTGGAACAAAGTAGACGCCAGCGGTATCTGCAACAGATGAAGCAAGGGCTTCTGTTTCTGCAGCGTTTGAGATTATTCCTAATTGGTCGCGCAACCACTGAATCGCAGAGCCCGTTACAGCAACCGAACCTTCTAAGGCGTAATGCGCAGGTTGATCACCTAACTTGAAACACACCGTCGTTAACAAACCATTTTTCGATCTAACGATCTCGGTACCGGTATTTAGAAGTGCAAAGTTTCCGGTGCCATATGTGGTTTTAGATTCACCACGGTCAAAACAAACCTGGCCAACCATTGCAGATTGCTGATCTCCCAAAATTCCCGCAATTGGAATTGCTGTGCCAAACGGTCCATGAGGGTCGGTCATTGCATAAATTTCAGATGAAGATTTGATATCAGGTAGAGCAGTAGGAGAAACACCAAAGATTGTCAGCAACTCTTGATCCCAATCAAGGGTCTCTAAGTTCATCAAAAGGGTGCGGCTTGCATTAGTTACATCAGTTGCATGAACCCCGCCGCGAACGCCACCAGAAAGGTTCCAGAGCAACCATGAATCAATAGTTCCGAAGCGGGCGTTGTCACTACTTGCTGCCGGCACATTGTTAAGGAACCAGTTCATTTTGCTGCCTGCGAAGTATGGTGCGATGGTCAATCCGGTCTTATGTCGAATCGCCTCTTGTTGCTCTTGTGTGAGCGTGGACAAGAAATCTGTTGTACGAGTGTCCTGCCACACAATTGCGTTACTAAGGGGCTGGCCCGTAGTTACATCCCAGACAACGGTCGTTTCACGTTGATTGGTTAAACCAATTGCGGCT
>JBEANK010000113.1:0-3221 GCA_041165485.1 Actinomycetota bacterium
GGAGATGCAGGAGTAGTTAGTACGGGATCGCCAAAGAAGCGAATTTCCTGAATCGACATGCGTACAGTCTATCAATTACTCACAACGAATAAGGATTAATTCTTAAGGTCAGCAAATCCTTTTTTGAGATACTTCGCTTTCTCTGTAGTTCATGAAGTACTTTTCCAAGTTTTGGCCATTGATCATGAGAAACATGTAGCACGATCTTGGCTTGGGATTTGGGCAAAACTGTTGGTCCATAGATACGGGTACTGGAAGGGATTCGACCTTCCGCCAATGCTTTCTTCAATCCAGAAAGAATTTGAGGAGCAGTCACCGTATCCATCACCAAGACCGCCGAGGCAACATATGGAGGAAGTTGAAGCTCATCTCTTTCAGCAAGCTCGCGTTTGAGTAAAGGAGCAACATTCCATCGTGTAAGTGCCGCAACAATTGGATGAACTTCATCTAGTACAAGCAGGACTCGACCTTTCTCTTGAATTAAAGAAGCGGTTTCAAAGATTAGCTCGCGCGCTCTTTCCTGCCCATTAATATCTGTATGAGAAAAAAAGCGCATCCCATCCAAGATGACAACTGCAGCGTAGCCACCTGGAATATCTGGTTGAGCTCCCGGCGTTGCAAGGACAAGTGATGGTTTTGCTTCGACGGAGCTTTTAATAACCTCACCTGCAGAAATAACAACTGGATAACCGGGAAATGCTCTGGATATTTCTTCTGCCGCTCGATCGATTCCACGACCTGCTAGATATTGTTTATCTCTTCCGCAGAATCGACACTTCCATTGAGGATACGAAATTCCACAATGCACACAGGTGGGAGCCACCGTCTTTGAAGCAACAGCTAAACGGCCACCACAGTCACAGTGCGCGACATTTCTGCAATGAGCACAGAGAAGAGCATTTCCATAACCTTTTCGTGGCGCTAGAAAGAGAACGGCACCATTGTTGAGAGCTTTCTTGACCTCTGAAAAAATTCGACCAGGCAGCAACGCTCCCTCCGAAGGAGAAAATGCCCTAGCATCAACATGGAATCGCTGACTGACAAACTTCATCTTCTTTTGATCGATTTCATAAGCAGAGTTAAGAGATGGGGAAAAACCGGTATAGATCAGCGAAACGCCTTCATTATCAGAGCGCAATTTGGCAATAGTTGAAGTATTCCAACCAGGTGAGCGAACCTCGCAATGATCGATTGAAGATTCTTTATAGATTATTACCGTGGCGAGGTTATTGACTGGAGCAAAAGCTGCGCTGCGTGTACCAACAATTATCGATAATGGAAGCCGTTGAAGTTCAAGAAAATTTCGGTATCGATCTTCACGGCTCAATGAGCTTGTTAAGGGGAAAACATTATCAAAAGATGCCGTCAAAACCCCGACTAACTGATCTACATCATGTTCATCAGGGGCAATGATCAATACCGAGCCATTTCTTCTGGCATCGCGAACAAGGTCAACCATTTGTCTTTGGGAAGCAAAATAAGGGGAAAAGGTATGAAAGATGGGAGATGCTGCAGATCTTTGAGTTGTTCGAGCCGCTTCAATAACAGGTAGGGATTTATCAACACTTGTTACTCGGGGCGGTATAGCTGAACGAATCAGATCCCATGGGTTACAGCAATAAAGTTGAGCAGCATTTTCAATCAGGGTGAGTGTGGCTTCAGTCGCAACAGCATGCGGTGAGAGAACTTTGGAGATCGCCTTTAACTCACCCGCTCGATCAGGATGAGCTACACGCGAGGTAATAATGCCTTCTGTTTCGCGACCGCCAAATGGCAATTGAACTCGGACGCCAATGAGTGCGCTATCGCTAAGCTTTTCCGGAACTATGTAGTCGTACAACTGATCGAGATGAAAAACACCTGTATCTACTCGAACCTTTGCAACCGGTAGAGATTGCGCCATTGGGCCAGAAGGAGCCGGAGCGACTTCAGCCTTTAATCGAAATAGACGAGGTGTTGCCACCGATTACTTAACTGCGTTTTGAAGCGCTGCAACTCGATCGGTACGTTCCCATGCAAACTCAGGTAGCTCGCGTCCGAAGTGTCCGTATGCGCTTGTTAGTGAGTAAATTGGACGGAGAAGATCTAGATCTCTAATGATCGCCGCTGGACGAAGATCAAAGGTTGAAAGAACAGCCTCTTGAATCTTCGCAACCGGAATTGTCTCCGTTCCAAAGGTTTCAACAAAAACTCCGACAGGTTGGGCCTTACCAATTGCGTAAGCAACCTGTACCTCACAACGACGGGCTAAACCTGCAGCAACAACATTCTTTGCTACCCAACGCATTGCATACGCTGCAGAACGATCCACCTTTGAAGGATCCTTTCCACTAAACGCGCCCCCACCGTGGCGGGCCATGCCGCCGTAGGTGTCTACGATAATTTTGCGACCGGTTAATCCTGCATCTCCCATTGGACCACCGATAACAAATCGTCCAGTTGGATTGATGAGAGTACGAAGTTCCTTCTTAGGTAAATCAATCTTTGAGATGATCGGATTTATTACATACTCAACAATTTCAGGTGTTAACTTCTTGGCAACATCTACATCTTCAGAGTGTTGACTTGAGATAACAACAGTGTCCAAGGCAATTGCTCGATCACCATCGTATTCAATGGTTACTTGAGTTTTGCCATCGGGACGAAGGTATGCAAGCTCTCCTGATTTTCTAACCTTGGTCAGTTGCTGAGCAAGAGCGTGTGCCAACCAAATTGGTAGTGGCATGAGCTCCTTTGTGTCATCACATGCGTAACCAAACATCAAACCTTGATCTCCAGCACCTTGAAGATCCAATGGATCTACAGCGGAGGTAACTCGATGCTCATATGCATCATCTACTCCCTGAGCAATATCTTGTGATTGTTGTCCGATAGAGATCGAAACTCCACAACTATTTCCATCAAAGCCCTTATCGGATGAGTCATAGCCAATATTGAGAACAGTGTCACGAACAATTCCCATGACATCTGCGTAACCGTTAGTTGTAACTTCACCAGCAACATGAACCTGACCTGTAGTGATGAGTGTTTCCACCGCTACACGACTTTTTGAATCCTGTGCGAGCAAAGAATCAAGAACCGCATCAGATATAGCATCAGCGATCTTGTCTGGGTGACCTTCAGTTACAGATTCGGAGGTAAAGAGGCGCTTTGACATAGTTTTTAACCTAACTGCCGGATGGCTTGATCAAGAAGAGTATTACTGAGAGCGTCTTTGGAGA
>JBEANK010000114.1:0-4289 GCA_041165485.1 Actinomycetota bacterium
ATCCTCAATGCGGTGCTTGCGCTCCTTGAGTTCTACCTCAGTTGCAGCTCCAGCCTTGATAACAGCTACGCCACCTGCAAGCTTTGCAAGACGCTCTTGTAACTTCTCGCGGTCGTAATCTGAATCAGATGACTCGATCTCATTGCGGATCTGCTGTACGCGACCCTTGATCTGAGCATCATCGCCTGCACCTTCAACGATTGTTGTCTCTTCCTTGCTGATAACAACTTTGCGAGCTTTACCCAATAGATCAAGCTCAGCGGCATCTAGACGAAGTCCGACTTCCTCTGAGATAACAGTGGCACCTGTAAGGATTGCAATGTCCTGAAGCATCGCCTTGCGACGATCTCCAAAGCCAGGTGCCTTAACAGCTGCTGAACGGAAGGTTCCGCGAATCTTGTTAACAACCAAAGTTGCGAGCGCTTCACCCTCAACATCTTCAGCGATGATCAATAGTGGCTTACCTGATTGCATAACCTTTTCAAGTACAGGTACTAGATCCTTGATATTTGCAATCTTTGAGTTTGCGATCAATACATATGCATCCTCAAGAACAACCTCCATGCGATCCTGATCAGTTACAAAGTATGGTGAGATGTAACCCTTATCAAAGCGCATACCTTCAGTGAGCTCTAGCTCAAGACCGAATGTATTTGACTCTTCAACGGTGATTACGCCTTCTTTGCCAACCTTGTCCATCGCCTCAGCGATCATCTCGCCGATAGTTGCATCTGCTGCAGAGATAGATGCTGTTGCTGCGATCTGTTCCTTTGAATCAACAGCCTTAGCCATTGAGAGAAGCTCGGCAACGATCTCTGCCACAGCCTTTTCAATTCCGCGCTTGAGCGCCATTGGATTTGATCCCGCAGCAACGTTACGTAGACCTTCACGTACGAGTGCTTGAGCTAGAACAGTTGCTGTTGTTGTTCCGTCACCGGCAACATCATCAGTCTTCTTAGCAACTTCCTTTACTAGCTCTGCGCCGATCTTTTCCCATGGATCATCAAGTTCAATTTCCTTTGCAATGGA
The DNA here is from genome assembly GCA_041165485.1 of Actinomycetota bacterium. Lineage (GTDB taxonomy): Bacteria > Actinomycetota > Actinomycetes > Nanopelagicales > Nanopelagicaceae > Planktophila. Next base: position 1,030 of record JBEANK010000114.1, read on the forward strand.
AACGCCATCATTAGTAATTGTTGGGGCGCCCCACTTCTTCTCGAGAACGACGTTACGTCCACGAGGTCCAAGGGTTACCTTGACCGCATCAGCCAAGATATTCATGCCGCGCTCTAAACCGCGACGTGCTTCTTCATTAAAGGCAATCTGCTTTGCCATGGCCATGAGTTGTGCTCCTTGTGCTCGTCCTTCATGTGGCGGGGCGCTTTATCACTCGCACCCCGAGAGTGCTAACGCCAAATCTAGAGCCTTTATTTCCGAGGCGCAAAACGAGGGGCCTTCTTGAAGAGGGTTGGCGTAGAAAGGTTGAGGCGGCTTTCGAAGCCAAGCCCTCGAAAGAAGGCCTAGCGTGCAGTGCGCGTAGCCATACGGGCTTCGCGGAGGCGACGCAGTCTCTTAACTAGCATGGGTGAGGCAGCTAGGGCATCGTCGCGGTCAATCAGATCGTTCAGTAGTTGGTAGTAACGAGGCGCGGTCACATCAAAAAGCTCTTTGATTGCAGCCTCTTTTGCGCCGGCGTAACGCCACCAATTGCCTTCAAAATCCAGGATACGAACTTCGAGGTCGCTCAGGCCATTATGGATCGCTGACTCTTCTTGTGCGGACATGGGGTAAATCTTAGATCAGATGCGTAAAAACTGTGGGAACTTACAGAAGTGATTTACAGCCGATCCAGAATCATTTGAATATCGCTGATTTTTGTCCATGGATTAACGATTGCAAATCGCAGAATCGGTTGGCCATTGTGGGATGACGGTGGGATAAATCCGACTTGATCGGCCAGTAATTGATCGCTCCATCGTTGGTAATCAGCTGCTACCCAACCCTTACGAGTAAAGGCAACAATCGAAAGCTCTGGTTCGCACAGTAATTCAAGATTTGGATGGTTGCGCACTAACTCAGCTGCATCCTTTGCAACAGTAATTGTCTGCTCCATCGCTTCTGTATATGCATCTGTGCCATGAGCAGCTAGCGAAAACCAAAATGGCAAGCCACGAGTTCTGCGAGTTAAGTTAATTGCATAATCAGATGGCGACCATTGATCATCTTTTAATGTATCTAGATAAGAAGCGTGCTGCGAATGTGCTTCCTTTGCTAAATCTGGATTGCGATACACAAGTGCGCAAGCATCAAATGGTGCAAACAACCACTTGTGCGGATCGACAATAAATGAATCCGCATTTTCTACCCCATCAAAATCTGCACGAACAGATGGAGCACACAGCGCTGCTAAACCGTAAGCACCATCAACATGGAACCAGATGTCGCGCTCCTTAGCCGCTTTTCCAACACCCTTTAGATCATCGATGATTCCGAGGTTTGTAGTGCCAGATGTGGCAACAACTGCAAATACTCGATTGTTAGTAGTTGAATGCAAATGATCTATCGCTTCTGCAACAGCGCTTCCTTGCAACTTTCCCTTTGCATCAACTGGAACTTTGAGAATATCTACATCCATAACATTGGCCGCAGATGCAATTGATGAATGCGCTTCTGCGCTACATGCGATCACCCAACGCCCTGCTGGAGTGTGCTTTTTGCGCGCTTCTGCCCGTGCAACTACGAGGGCGGAAAGGTTTCCAATTGTTCCGCCTTGAACAAAAACTCCACCTGCAGTTGCAGGCAACCCTGCTAAATCAATAAGCCACTGAATCGCTTGGTTTTCTGCAAAGACAGCGCCCGCACCCTCTTGCCACGATCCCCCATACAGCGCACTTGCACCGACTACGAGATCAAAAAGGTTTGCGTATTCGCTGGGTGCAGATGGAATAAAAGCTAAGTTGCGTGGGTGATCAGTTGAGATACAGGCTTTAGCTAAAACATTGGTAAATACTTGTAGCGCTTCATGTCCGCCTAAACCTTTGGCGGTGATGGTGTTTCCAACTTCATTGAATAAATCTTCGGCAGAGCGTGGACCATCTAGTGGTGGATCATCCTTTAAACGTTCCAAGCTGTACTTCAAAATTTCAGCAGCAAGTGCTTCTACTTCAGGTGTGAACTCATGCATCCTTCTTGGCTTTCTTAACTATATTTCGAAGCATTGTTGGAAATACAAATAGATGGAAGGGAGAAACCGCATACCAATACAACTGGCCTCCTAAACCACGTGGAGTAAAGATTGCGTCTTGCACAATCTTGGTCTTTCCATTTTCACGTGTAACAGTAAATTCCAACCACGCTTTTCCGGGCAAAACCATTTCGGCGTAGAGCTTTAATCGGCGACCTGGTTCTAGCTCCTCAACTCGCCAAAAATCTAAACTCTCACCAACACGTAAGAAATCAGGATCACGACGACCGCGACGTAAACCAACTCCACCAACTAAGAAACGATCCAAAACTCCACGGGCCCACCACAATAAATCTGAACCAAACCAACCATTGTCGCCACCGATTCGCTCTACTTGTCGCCATACCTTTTCAGCGGGTACATCGGTAATGCGTTCACGTCGATCACGCAAAACCATTTCACCAGCCCAATCAGGGTCTCCTTGCGCCTTTTGCCAAGGCGCAGTTGGCATCGTTGCATCAGACCAACGAGTTTCAACGTTGTGGGTAGTGATCTTAGAAAGTGCCAACTGGATTGCATTTTCAACATCAATTAAGCCCTCTGCCGGCTTTGGAATAAGCGCATCAATACTTTTCGCAGGATCTGCAACAACCTCGCTAATCAATGAACCAACGAGCGGACGCGCCAAAGCGGTTGGCACAGGTGTTACTAATCCGATCCATAAACTAGATAGTCCTGGGGTTAAAACTGGAACTCGGATAATCCATCGCTTCTTTAAACCAGATAACTTTGCAAACTTTTGCATCATGTCGGCATAAGACAGAACTTCTGGACCACCGATATCAAAAACTTTATTAACTGGCGTTTCTAAACGCGCCGTGGCCTTGAGGTAATACAGAACATCGCGGATCGCAATTGGATGAGTTTTATTCATCACCCACTTAGGTGTTGTCATAATTGGCAGACGGTGGGTTAGATGACGCAACATCTCAAAGCTGGCAGAGCCGGAACCAATAATGATTCCCGCGCGAAGTTCTAAAACCGGCACCGATGTTGTCGCAAGTGATTGACCCGTCATCGCACGAGATGCAAGGTGCTTACTGATATTTGCATCATTGGCGATTCCACCCAAGTAGATGATTTGAGAAACACCGGCTAGTTCGGCAGCCTTTGCGAAGTTGCGAGCCATTTCACTTTCAATCTCATCGAAGTGAGGGCCCAAATTAATGGAGTGCAATAGGTAAAAAGCTGT
>JBEANK010000115.1:0-5660 GCA_041165485.1 Actinomycetota bacterium
ATTACTCGCATTCCTGAAATCTACAACACTTTATGTAACTAAAGAATAGGAAAAATTGTGATTTAAAGCCTCAAGGGCTGGAGTTAGAACTCCAGCCCTTGAGATTCTCCCTGTCCCCTCGAACAGAAGTTACTTTGAGTACACAGATGTCCAATCAGAGATTGTCATGATGTACCACTGCCCACCTTCAATTGCCTTTGGAAGGGTTGTATCTCCAGCAGCAATATCCGGACGTGCATTTGCAATAGCCCCATGTACTTGAGCCACATACATGTAGTACCGATTCTTGTCGGACTTGCCCTTTGAAAGATGCTCAGTTACATCGATGATGCCACTTGACTCTTCATCTTTTGTAATGAAGGAGGTTGCACCTTCAGCAAAATACTCATCCTTGAACTTTGCAACTACAGCAAGTGCCGCGTCCTTTATGCGGTAAGAAACGATTCGAGCGACCAAGGCGTTATTGCCTGGATCTTCTTGTATTAGTACATTTCCAGCGCCATCTACTGTGATGTTGTCAGGCTTGCTTAAATATGGCGCTTCACTTCCATCTAGAAGTAGTTCTAGAGTTCCACCCTTTGCTGGGTTGGCTACATCAGCAAATCGTAGGCGCCACAAAGCTCCTCCATCGCGTGAGACTGTCGGCGTGGCTGGATTTGCGGCTGTCGCCTTAGGGTCCTTGTTTGATTCTGTTGTTACGAAGTAAAAGTCATTTGGATTTTTTGGGTCAAAACTTCCATCTTCAACACGTGAAAGTTCAATTCCCTTTTCACGAGCTTGATCATTTTGAGATTTTCCGTTGACTGTCGAATCAACCTTTGCAAACTTGACCTTAATAGGCGCGTTTTTTCCATATTGAGTACGAATTTCGTTATCGCTGGCAACTGGGTTGGTTGTATCTTGCGCTAGAACATAAGTCGCACCATTCGTTAAACCTGCCTTGTCATACCAAGCACCTGTTTTTGACTTCGTTCCAACATACATCCACAGCTGACTATCCGTTGCTGAACCATCTTCCATCCCCATAACAGCGGTTAGCTTTCCTTTATTTGGCACTGGAACGAAGTTTTCCCATGCAGCTAATCCAAATCCTGGAACCTGAACAAGTTGCCCATCCATGTTTGCAGCGAAACCACGAGATTCATCACCACCTTCTTCACCTGTTAGGAATACAGCATCCTTGAAGCCAAGACCTGAGCTCTTGTCATAGAAACTTCCCTCGGGTGCCAGTGTCGCTGAGCAAAAACGATTCAGTAGTGAAGAGTGATTTGGAGCTTTGTACTCATCTACCAATGCAGCGTTTGCCGGGGCTCCAGGAGTGTTCCCAAACTTGCCGCTCATGTAGTTGAACCACACAACATCGGTAATGAAATCCTTCGCCTTTGTTACGGTTTTTGTCGTCAAGTCATAGTGCATCTCACTGATGAATGATCCTTGGGTTAGTCCGCTAGCAGAATTTCGACCCGCTGCTACAGCATTAGCTGCACTCCATTCGTGATTCGTGATCAAGCGAAGTTTGTTTCCGCTTTTTACTACACCCAACCCATCAGGGATACCTGGAACCAAGTAAGTTCCAACGATGTCTCCAGCAGAAACAACTGGAGTTAATTTGACCGCAGAGTTCGCGCTCTCCATATAAACAGGTGCTGCTGCACCTGCATGAGCAAAACTGCCTGACATGGCAATACCCAGTGCCGCTACAAAACTAAAATTTCGTAGAGATCTATTTTTCACAATTTTCTCCCAATAATTATGTTGACTTGTGTCAACAGTGGGATTAGATAGTTCGGATGTGAACGGGATTTAATATTTGAACTAATACAAGGTAAAAGCCTGGTAGTCCAGACCTTAATAGTTGGGGGCATTGATGTAACAGCAAGTGAACACAATTTTTTAAATATGAACGTTGGGTGTACCCAAAAAGTAGCCCCGAAGGGATTCGAACCCTCGTAGCTGGCTTGAGAAGCCAGAGTCCTAGGCCGCTAGACGACGGGGCCCTAGTAGTTTCAAAAGTGATCGCCTTTGGCTCTCACTTCCTGTCTCTTATTAAGTTGTCTATCTGTACTGCGCTGGGGTACCAGGACTCGAACCTAGACTTACTGAACCAGAATCAGCAGGGCTGCCAATTACCCCATACCCCAAAGCTTTTTGAGCCTTGTACTGCAATGGCAAAGAATACCAGCGGTTTTAGAGCGCCAATGCCGCGTGCATGCGCAGTAAACAGGCCTCTTTACCCAGCAATTCCATTGATTCAAATAGTGGTGGCGAAATTGTGCTGCCAGTAGTCGCAATGCGAAGTGCGGTGAAGGCGATACGTGGCTTCAGCGCCATCTCTTCAATTAAGGATGCACGTAGAACAGCTTCAATGTTTGTGTGGTTCCACTCAGAAACATTTTCTAGCTCCTTGATTGAGCGCTTCAAGATCTCCTTAGATCCATCATCTGTGATCTTGGAAACTGATTCTGCATCTACAGCAAAGTTCTTGGTGAAGAGGAACTTAAGCATTTTAGGCACCTCATTAAGCATGATGATGCGCTCTTGGATCAAAGGCAGAGCCTTCTTCACTAACTCGATTTCAGCATCTGTTCCATTGATGACATCGGCCTTAGTTAAAAATGGCAGAGACCACTTCAGGAACTCATCTAAAGTCAGGGCACGGATCTTGTCACCATTGATCGCCTCTAGTTTTTTCATATCAAAGCGGGCCGGTGATGAGTGAACCTTCTCGACTGTAAACATCTCAGTGAGTTGCTTCATGGTGATGTTTTCTAAATCATCGCCTGGAGACCAGCCCAGCAGAGCTAAGTAGTTACAAATCGCCTCTGGCAAGAAGCCCATTTCGCGGTACCAAGCGATTGAAACCTCACCATTGCGCTTTGAAAGCTTTGCATTGTCCTGACCCATAACAAATGGCAGGTGTGCAAATACTGGGTAATCCTCAGGCTTTACACCCATCGCTTGATAGACGCGAATTTGGCGAGGAGTTGAGGACAATAGATCTTCTCCACGTAAAACATGTGTCACCTTCATCAAGATGTCATCGACTGCAACAGCTAATGTGTACAAAGGTGACCCATCTGCGCGAACCAAAACAAAATCTGGAACGAAGTTGTGGTCAAAGGTCACATCTCCACGGATCAAATCGGTAAAGGTTGTGTTTCCCTCTGGCAATGCCCGTTGTAACCAGGTGCAACATTGGCTTTGCGTTGTGCTTCACGAACAGCTTCTAACTCATCTGGCGAGCAGTAACAGTGGTACGCATCCTTTTGATCAAGGAACTTTTGTGCCCACTGCGCATAAATATCTAATCGTTGTGATTGAAGGTATGGGCCGTTATCTCCGCCAACCTCTGGACCCTCATCCCAATCAAGGCCAAGCCATTTCAAGGTATCGATTGCTGCGTTGATGTACTCATCTGTAACGCGGGTTGTATCTGTATCTTCAATGCGGAATAAGAATGTGCCACCTGTGTGACGAGCGTAGGCCCAATCAAAAAGTGCGGTGCGGATATTTCCTACATGCAGATCTCCGGTAGGAGATGGTGCAAAGCGAACCTTAACTTTCTTACTCATTACTGTGTACTCACCTTGTTAGTTAGTTCGCCGAGTCCCTCAATAGCCATCGTTGCCTTTTCGCCGGCGACCATTGGGCCAATGCCAGCAGGTGTTCCGGTCAAGATAATGTCGCCAGGCAACAGTGTCATAACGCGAGAAACAAAGTTAACGATCGTTGGAACATCAAAGATCATGTCACTGATCTGTGCAGATTGCTTTACCTCACCTGCAATAGTTGCAGTGATCTTTTGCGTGCCAGGAATGAAATCTGTATCAACCCATGGTCCGATTGGGCAGAAGGTGTCAAAGCCCTTTGCACGGGTCCACTGACCATCCTTCTTTTGTAGATCGCGAGCGGTAACATCATTAGCGATTGTGTAACCAAAGATCACATCGTTGACTCGCTCAACCGGTACATCTTTGCAAATTCTTCCAATGACAATCGCAAGTTCAGCTTCATGATCAATTCGCTCTGACATCTCTGGCCACACGATGGTGTCATTAGGGCCAATAACTGATGTGTTTGGCTTAAGGAAAATAATTGGTTCATCCGGAACAACGCCACCCATTTCAGCGGCGTGATCTGCGTAGTTTTTACCAACGCACACAACCTTTGAACGAGGGATTATTGGGGCTAGTAGGCGAACCTTATTGAGTTCTATTTTCGCCGCCGTCTTTTGAATACCTGAATAAATCGGATCACCACTAATGATGCTGATCGTTGCATCATCTTCAAGGACGCCAAAGAGTGGATCTTGGCCTAAGCCAGCGTCAGGACCTGGGGTGAATCGAACGATACGCATCCTGCAATTCTATCGTTACTCGGCGTCTTCAATCTCTTCTTCAAGCCGTTCAACTAAGACCGATGAAATTCTGCGGCGACGGCCTAATGGGCGTTCTGAAGTAATAGCCCAGCCCTCCCACGAGATAGTTGAACCAGCGATTGGAACACGACCTAGCTTTTGCGCCATTAATCCGCCAACGCTATCGATATCTTCATAATCGCTTTTTTCGATTTCAATCTTTAATTCATCAGCTAAATCTTCAATATGCAGGCTTGCCTTCGCACGAGCTTTATCCGGCGATAACCAGGTGAACTCATCATCGCCATCATCAAACTCATCTTCGATTTCACCAACAATCTCTTCAATAATGTCTTCGATTGTAATGATTCCAGCGGTTCCACCGTACTCGTCAACAACGACTGCAAGGTGGATCTGATTCTTCTGCATCTCTTTGAGCAAATCATCAGCCATCTTGATTTCAGGAACAAAGTTGGCAGGACGCATATGCATTTCAATGCTCTCGCTTTGCTCGGCATCATGGTGATCTAATACTCGCTTTGCAAGATCCTTCACATAAACAATTCCCACGATGTTATCGACGCTATCGCCAATAACAGGGATACGGGAGTAACCGCTTCGAAGCGCCAGTGATAATCCTTGACGCAAAGTCTTATCCTTTTCTACCCACACCATGTCGGTACGAGGGACCATGAGTTCACGAACAAGGGTGTCGCCTAACTCAAATACTGAGTGAATCATCTCGTGTTCATCCGACTCCACCAGGCCGCGTTCATGTGCTTGATCTACTAGATCACGAAGTTCTGCTTCCGATGTGAATGGGCCTGAACGAAACCCCTTACCTGGTGTCAATGCATTTCCGACTGAGATAAGAATCTTGGTAACTGGGCCTAATAAGAAAGCCATTCCGTAGGCAACGATGATTCCGTAGCGGGCGTACTTATGTGGTTGCTGCTTTCCTAATGTACGCGGTCCAACACCGACAACTACATATGAAAGAACAACCATAAATGCAACAGTTAACGCCATTGCCTGAGCAGATGGATAGTTACGAAGCAGAATAACTGCCAACAATACCGTTGCGGTAAATTCGCAGAGCTTACGAACCAACAGAATTACATTCAGGTAGCGAGCAGGTTGAGCGCTGTATTTGCGCAGCAACGCTCCTCCACGCTTGCCTTCAAGCTCATCGATAACGATGCGTGAAATAGAGGTCAGCGCTGACTCGCTTGCCGCAAGAAAGCCCGCAAACACAAGTAGGGCGATGATGCTCACTATCGCTATCGGACTCATGATCTCTTTT
>JBEANK010000116.1:0-3102 GCA_041165485.1 Actinomycetota bacterium
GGACGCCAGGTGCGTGAAAACATCTGCACATAGTCAAAGATCAATCGTCCCAAAAGGGCGAGCAGAAAGATTTGAAGAACACTGGCTAACAGTGAGCCGACGCTCAACATGATCAGCTCTGGTTGAAGAAGCTTGCTTGAGCAGCTGCAGACTTGTCTTCAGAGCTAACTGAAACATTTGCTGGTGATAAAAGGAATACCTTCTTTGTCACGCGCTCAATTGTTCCGTGCAAACCAAATGCAAGACCACTTGCAAAATCAACAAGGCGCTTGTGCTCTGATTCATCCATTTCAGTCAAGTTGATGATCACTGGATTTCCTTGACGGAAATGCTCACCGATCGTACGAGCCTCGTTGTAATAACGTGGGTGCAAGGTAATGATGCGATCCATGGTTGGAAGATCAAGCTGTGGCGCAACCTCTACAACTGATGAGTGACGCAATGATCCAACTGAACGGGGTTCGCGAGTTTTAACGCGAACATCTCCTGTTGGAGGAATTGCTGGAGTATTTGTAGTTGCTGTTTGTGGAGTATCAAACTCAGGATCATCCATCAAACCAAGGTAATTAGCGACACGGCGCATTGCATTAGACATGGTTAAAGGTTACCTGTGGGGTGAGCGGGAACCGAGGATTGATGAGCCTACGCGCACATGTGTCGCACCATGGGAAATCGCAGTTTCATAATCACCACTCATGCCCGCCGATAGAGATTTCGCATGTGGGAAACGGTTCATAAACTCAGTGCGGATCACTGCTAATTGCGAGTATGCCTGATCAGGATCCATCCCCACTGGTGGAACCGACATCAACCCCGCCAGCGTATGGCTCTTAGACCCAGCCACTTTTTCAGCTAATTGATACAGCTGATCAACCCCTGCTCCCCCGCGGTGGTGGGCTCCATCTAATGAAACCTGTAAAAAGATTGTGAGCGGGTGTGGGGCAAGCTTTTCAATCATCTCGAAATGTCGAGGGTCATCTAGAGAATGAATTACAGAAGCCCATGAAGTAATTGATTTCAACTTATTACTTTGTATCTGCCCCTGAAAATGCCAGTTGCCAACAACTAGTTTGGACTTTTCTGCTCCTTCTGAATCTCGATTTTCACCAAAATCTGTAAGGCCTAGTTGCTGCAGTATCTGAGCATCACTTACCGGAAAGGTTTTAGTAACGGCGATCAAGGTGACGGGATGGGAAGCAACCGCCGCAATCTTTGATTTAACTAATTCGAGATTGGCGGAGATTTCATCGTGACGGTTCATAGCGATACAACTCCGGCAAATCTTCCCGTTGGATTTTGACGACGGTGTGAAAAGTACAGCTGATCTTCATAGGTGCAGTTTGTAGATGCTTCATAGGAAACACCTGCCGACACTAAATCCGCGATCAAAGCCTTTGGTAGATCCAAGCCGGGTGTTCCTTTGCGAGTTGTTGCAAATGCACGTGGATGGTCTTGCATAACATCCTGCTGCATCTCAAAGGGAACCTCATAGCAAGCACCGCAAATTGATGGTCCCAATATGGCGTGAATATCAATGGAACCTAAGGAACGCATTGTGTGAATCGCTTTAAGTGCGATGCGATTGACTAACCCAGCTCTACCAACATGGATTGCACCTACCGCCTCTTTTGAAACAAGTAGCAATGGAATGCAATCGGCAACCATGACAGCTAAGGAGATTGCTGGCTTTGTCGTGATCAAGCCATCGCAGGTTGGAACATCAGAAGTAACTGAATCAATAATCACGATCTCATCGCCATGAACCTGGTTCATAAACTGCGCCGCACCAATGTGTGCACGATTGGCTTCAACAACTTCAGGATCATCGCCTACATGCAGGGCAAGGTTCAAAGATTCATAAACGCCAAGGCTTGAGCCTCCGCGTCGATCGGTGAAAAAGTGAGGCAAAGCCTTACTTCATGAAATCAGGAACGTCGATCTCATCCTCTGCAACTAACTCTTCAAAGGTCACGCGACGCTTTGGAGTTTCGCTGCCTAGGTCTAGAGCTACTGAGATTGGATCGTTTGAAGCGATTGGATCTGCCACTCCACCAAGAGTTGCTGCATTGATTACGGGTGTTGCAACCTTCTTAGGCTCGCCACCTTCAAAGCCAGCAGCAACAACAGTGATACGAACCTCATCACCTAGCGCATCATCAATAGTTGTTCCAAAGATGAACTTTGCGTTGGGATGAACCGCTGATTGGACCAACTCGCACGCTTCGTTGACTTCAAAGAGTCCGAGATCAGATCCACCAGAGACTGAGAGAAGAACTCCCATGGCTCCATCAATAGAAGCTTCAAGCAGTGGACTTGAAATCGCTAGTTCAGCTGCGCGCAGTGCGCGATTTTCTCCGCGAGCAGAACCGATGCCCATCAATGCAGAACCTGCACCTGACATAACAGCTTTAACATCAGCAAAGTCAAGGTTGATTAATCCTGGCTGCGTGATGATCTCTGTAATTCCTTGAACACCTGAAAGCAAAACTTGATCTGCGCTCTTGAATGCATCTGCCAAAGTAATGGTGCGATCAGAGATGGCAAGTAAACGATCATTTGGAATGACGATCAAGGTATCAACCTCGGCACGTAGCGCTTCGATACCAGCATCGGCTTGCGTTGAACGAAGCTTTGCTTCAAATGAGAATGGACGAGTTACAACACCGATTGTTAATGCGCCAATATCTTTTGCAATCTTTGCTACAACTGGAGCTGCACCAGTTCCTGTTCCGCCACCTTCGCCTGCAGTTACAAAAACCATATCCGCGCCACGAAGAATTTCTTCAATATCATCTGCGTGATCAAGTGCTGCTTCGCGACCCTTATCTGGATCCATTCCCGCACCAAGTCCACGTGTTGTCTTGCGACCAATATCTAATTTCACATCTGCATCACTCATTAACAAATGTTGTGCATCTGTGTTAATCGCAATGAACTCGACGCCCTTTAATCCGACATCGATCATTCGATTAATTGCGTTAACTCCACCGCCACCAATGCCGACGACTTTGATGACCGCTAAATAATTTTGTGGTGAAGCCACTTTTTTTCCTCCTTATGAACCATAAACCTCAACTTGAGCCTTACAATTCACTACTTTTC
>JBEANK010000117.1:0-3370 GCA_041165485.1 Actinomycetota bacterium
GGAGTCTCGCGGAAGTTCGATGGAGACATTTTTGAGGTTGTGCTCGCGAGCTCCGCGCACAACTAACTTATCGATGCTCAAACCCCAGCCTCTTCCATCATTCGTAGCTCCTTCTTCAAAATCTTGATCTCATCACGCAATCGTGCAGCGACCTCAAATTGAAGTTCAGATGCTGCATTTCGCATCTGCTCGGTGAGTGAGCCTATCAATGCGATTAGATCCTTGCGCGGCAAAGAGAGCGAGGATTTATCGTATATCCCAGCTGAAGCAGTGACCTTCTTTGCTCCACCCTTCTCATGCGACAGTAGCTCATCAGTGTCTTCGCTCTCACGGGCAATGAGGTCGGTTATGTCTGCGATCTTCTTACGCAGTGGCTGCGGATCCACACCACGTTCGAGGTTGTAGGCAACCTGCTTGGCTCTACGTCGATTAGTTTCATCGATCGCCTTAGCCATCGAATCTGTAATTCTATCGGCGTACATGTGCACTTCGCCGGATACATTTCGGGCGGCGCGACCGATAGTTTGAATCAAAGATGTCGATGAGCGAAGGAAGCCCTCTTTATCCGCATCTAAAATCGCTACCAAAGAAACTTCAGGTAAATCTAATCCTTCGCGTAGCAAATTGATACCGATCAAAACATCATAATCACCGGTGCGAAGTTCGCGAAGTAGTTCAACTCTTCTCAATGTATCTACCTCTGAATGAAGATAGCGAACGTTTACACCTTTTTCTTGAAGGTAATCAGTTAAATCCTCAGACATCTTCTTGGTCAAGGTTGTAACCAAAACACGTTCATTTCTCTCAGCACGAATAGTAATCTCATGCAGCAGATCATCGATCTGACCTTTAATAGGTTTAATCACGATCTGCGGATCCACCAAACCGGTTGGGCGGATAACCTGCTCAACAACATCCCCATCGACCTTTGCTAACTCATACTTACCAGGTGTAGCGGAGAGATAAATGGTCTGACCGGTGCGCTCGACAAACTCTGGAAACTTCAATGGTCGATTATCGAGGGCGCTTGGCAAGCGGAATCCATGCTCTACAAGGGTTCGCTTTCGAGAAGCATCTCCTTCAAACATCGCACCTAGCTGCGGAACTGTCACATGGCTCTCATCGATTACAAGAAGGAAATCTTCAGGAAAATAATCCAAGAGACAGTGCGGGGCTGAGCCTGCTGGTCGATCATCTAAATGTCTAGAGTAATTTTCAATGCCGCTGCAGAAACCAATTTGCTCCATCATCTCAATATCAAAGGTTGTTCTCATGCGCAGACGTTGAGCCTCGAGTAGCTTTCCTTGCTTCTCAAAAAGATTAAGTTGAACTTGAAGTTCATCTTGGATGTCTCCAATAGCTCGCTTCATGGTTTCGGGACCAGCGGCATAATGAGTCGCCGGAAAGACAAAGATCTCCTCTTCATCTCTAATAATCTCACCGGTGAGTGGGTGCAGAGTTGAAATCTTTTCAATCTCATCGCCAAACATTTCAATACGAATAGCAAGCTCTTCATACATCGGAATGATTTCGATGGTGTCTCCACGTACCCTGAAAGTTCCACGTTCAAAGGCCATGTCATTGCGTTTGTATTGCACATCTACAAATCGTCGCAAGAGTGAGTTGCGCTCAACTTCATCCCCCACACGTAGACGAACCATTCGATCGACGTACTCTTGCGGGGTACCAAGGCCGTAGATACATGAAACAGTTGCAACCACAATGACATCCCGACGGGTTAACAGTGAATTGGTTGCCGAATGACGAAGGCGTTCTACCTCTTCATTGACACTGGAATCCTTTTCAATGAAGGTATCTGTTTGAGGAACATATGCTTCAGGCTGGTAGTAGTCGTAATACGAGACAAAGTATTCAACCGCGTTGTTGGGTAGCAACTCGCGGAACTCATTAGCAAGCTGTGCTGCCAAAGTCTTGTTAGGTGCTAAAACTAGGGTTGGTCTTTGAAGTTGTTCAATGAGCCAAGCAGTAGTTGCGGATTTACCGGTACCTGTCGCACCTAAGAGAACGACATCTCGCGCCCCTGCATTGATGCGCTTTGTAATCTCAGCGATAGCAGCTGGTTGATCACCAGCTGGGATGTAATCACTAATAACTTGAAAAGGCTCAACTCTGCGTTGTAGATCAGATATTGGGCGCATTCGGTAAGCCTACTTATTAATTATCGTGAAGGCTATCCCAAATATTTTCAACTTGGCGCAGTAGTTCATCCTCACTGCCATCATTTTCGATAAGAAAGTCGGCAACTTCGATGCGCTGTTCGCGCGTTGCTTGAGAGGCGATGCGACCTTCGATTTCAGAGATGTGCATTCCGCGCTGACGAAGGCGCGCGATTCGATTCTCTAAGGATGATTCGACAGTCACTACGACATCAAAACGATCCTGAGCGCCCGTTTCGACAATTAGTGGTATTTCATAAACAAGGGTCTCATCGGATTTGAGGGATTCAACCGCCCCCTCAAATTCGCGACGAACAAAAGGGTGAACAATACTTTCCAGTTTTTTCTTGGCCTCTTGATCCTTAAAGATTATTTCGCCCAATGCGCGGCGATCAATATCGCCATTGTTTAAAACTGAATCTCCAAAAAAGCTAACCACCTCATCAAAACCCTCTGACCCTCTTTCAATTGCAGATCTTGCAAGTTGGTCTGCATCAATCACCAACGCACCTAGCTCGGCAAAGTACTGAGCCGCTAAAGACTTTCCGCAGCCGATACCGCCAGTTAATCCGACAACTCGCATAGAGAAAGAATAGAGGTTAAATGAAAGAAGGCCCCGCAGTTACGCGAGGCCTTCTTTATGCAAATATCTCTATTCTGCAGAGACTGCTTCTTCTTCAGGAGTTGCAGCAGCGTCAGCGGCCTTGGCCTCTGCCTTCTGCTTCTTATGTGCCATGAAACGCTCTTGCGCTTGGGCGTACTGCTTTTCCCACTCTTCGCGCTGTGCTTCATATCCTGGCTTCCACTCTTGTGAGTCTGCATCGAAACCTTCTGGGTAAATGAAGTTTCCTTCTGCATCGTAACGAGCAGCCATTCCGTACTGAGTTGGATCAAATGCGCTCTAGGTCGATATCGATGATCTTTACAAATAGCTCATCATCAACCTGAACAACCTGCTCTGGGATCTCAACGTGACGTTCTGCCAACTCTGAGATGTGAACAAGTCCTTCAATTCCTTCGTGAACACGAATGAAGGCTCCGAATGGAACAAGCTTTGTTACAACACCTGGAACAACCTGATTGATTGTGTGGGTGCGAGCAAATGCCTGCCATGGATCTTCTTGTGTTGCCTTAAGTGAGAGTGAAACACGCTCGCGCTCGAAGTCAACTTCGAGAACTTCAACAGTTACCTC
>JBEANK010000118.1:0-3067 GCA_041165485.1 Actinomycetota bacterium
GTGGCGAGGGTGCGAAGCTGGGCGGAGATGTGAAGCCTGCTGCAGCTCCTACTGCGCAGGAGATTCTTGATGTGCATGGTGCACCGACGGAGATGCAAGAGGGTTAATTGCTCAATCTTGTTCCGCTCAATCTTGTAAAGCAGTTCCTCGAAATCCAGGGCCTTTTTGTTTTCAATTCACGCTGGCAAACGTGGACGCTTAAGACAAAGATACGATTTCTTAGAACTCTTTTCTTCGATTGAGCTTCATGTGGCACTGCGTGATTCGCAGCCCTTAGCAATTTCTAAGAACTCTTTACCGCGAATGAGCCAAACCGTTTGCTGTGAATAACTTTTTAATCTGTCGGTAGGTGGATCAATAGTTCGGTGCATGACAGCCGCGCTCCGTATCCCAACAGAGATACTCGACATAGAGGTTGCCGAATTACTAAAGGTGACACCTGGGCTACAGGCAATCACGGAGCTTCGAGAGATAAATCCACATCAGCTCAGCTCTGCGGGCAAGGTTGATTACTTGGCAGCGATAGATCGACAAGAGTCATGGTTCTACGCCTGGAAGCAAGAGGTCTTGGTGGCAATTGCCGGAGAAGAGCCTCATGAAGGCAGCGGTGTTTTTGGCGCAGTTGATGATGAAGAGCGCGAGGATGTTGCAACAGCGTTGCGCTTATCTCCTACCGCAGCTCAAAATCGAATTGATGTTGCCCGAGTATTAGTCGGTCACCTACCAAACACTATTTCAGCGCTTTCTACCGGTGAAATCTCCTCCGCACATGCAACGGTCATTGCCAGGGAAACCGCAACAGCAATTCGAAATGGGCTAAGCGAGGATGCGGTCTTTCGAGTTGAACAAACCGCTTTGGCACACGCTGAGTTTCACACTCCTGGACAGGTTGCGACAAAAGTGAAGACAACTATTGCGCAGCTTGCACCTGAAGAGTTTGAAGAGATTGTTGATCGTGCGCGTGATTCACGTCGGGTTACCTGTTATGCAGAGGCTGATGGCATGGCAACGGTTGTTGCGATTTTGCCCGCAGAGGATGCCCAAACTGTGATGAAATCAATCGAGGCTTACATTCTCAAGAGAAATCAAGAGGATGAGGCCGATGCAGAGTGGTCGATTCTTTCTGCAGATATGAAGCGTGCTGATGCGCTTACATTTATTGCATCTCAGGCTTTGGCTTCAATGGCAGATGATGTTCGTCCTCATCGTCGCCCAATCACCATTAGCGTTGCAGTTGATCTTCCAACCTTGTTGGGATTAGCCGAAAATCCAGGACAACTTGCAGGTTATGGAGCAATTCCAGCATCTGTCGCTCGCAAACTGGCTGCCGATGGAAGCTGGCAAAGATTTGTGAGCGATCCAACGACTGGAAATCTCTTAGATTTTGGTCGCGAAAGGTACACACCACCTCAGGAATTAATTGATTACTTATTAGCAAGAGATCGTGTGTGCCGATTTCCTGGATGTAGGCGAAGGGGGCAAAGTTCAGATATTGACCATGCCCATAGTTGGGAAAGTGGTGGGGAAACAAATCCAGCCAATCTTGGCTTGTTGTGTCGTAGGCACCATCGAATGAAAACTCATGGTGGCTGGAAGCTAGTGAGCAACGCTGATGGTTCATGCTCATGGGAGTCTCCGAAGGGAAAGAGCTTCTTTGTTCCCGCTCGGCCATTTCTCGATGCGGTGTGAACTCCTACTGTCATACTTCATCAATGATCTGGTGGCCTACCGAAGTACCAACCTTGCAGTATGGGTTGATTACTCTTCGCAAGCCTGAAGAACGGGACATCATTCCGATATATGAGGGCGTTCAAGATCCAATAATTCCTAAGTTCACTCGCATTCCTGCCAACTATCAGATGGCAAACGCCGAACATTATGTTCGTGAGCGTTCACCTAACGGCTTCACTATGCGCACAGAGCTGCAATTGGCACTTGAATACGATGGCAAGTTTGCTGGTGCTCTCTCCTTTCACACCTTAGATCTAGATGATGCAAAGGCTGAGATCGGTTATTGGATAACCGCTGATGTTCGCGGGAAAGGTGTTGCGACCGCTGCAACCCGATTATTGACTGAGTATGGATTTGAAACCATCGGATTTCATAGGATTGAAGCATTAGTAGTTGAATCTAACCTTCCATCACTCAAGGTGTTGAAAAATGCCGGGTACATGCAAGAAGGAATTTTGCGCGATAAGTGCCTACAAGATGATGGAACTCGCGAAGATATGATTTTGTTTGCAGCAATTAGAACTGATTGGGGTCGATAAGTGGAGTCATTAGCGATCGTTGTGGTCTTTCTCTTTCTGATTGCCCTATTGGCGGGACCACTGTCAATAGCTTTATCGTCTCGTTTTATTCATACTCGACTCAAAGAAACCTCATCGATATGGATCTCTATCCTCAATGTATTGCGCAGAATAATCCACTTACTGCTTGTGGCTTTTGGAACCTTGATCGGTGTGCAGTTCTTGTTGATTACTGGTCTGCCACTCATCCCAAGAGTGATTGGGCTTTTCTCAATCGTCACCTGTTACATCGGTTTACGACGCGAGTACTTCCCAGAGTTCTTCTTTGCCAAGGAATTAATTGCAAAGCTTGGGTTTTCGCGCAAGAACGGAGGTTCTTCCGGAGATGATGGGAATGGACCAGCAGGGCAACACTGATACTTAGTCAATAAGTTATCTAAACAAGTGGAGGTGCCGGGAATCGAACCCGGGTCCTTCGGTATTAAAACAGGGCTTCTACGGGCGTAGTGTGATTAACGCTTTCTCAGTCCCGAGGTTTTTACACACATTTCCTCGACAAACTCAGTTGCAAAACTGTTCTCCTTCATCGTCTGCAACACCAATGAAGTGAAAAGCCCCCTAGTCGACGCTAGATTCCAGGTCGAGAGCGGCACCTGGGCTAACGGATTTGAACTGCTTATGCAGCGAGTTCGAAATCAGACGATTTAACGTCTGCAGTTATTTTTTTGCACGGATTATTGGTTAACGAGATCATTCCGGCTTCCTCGGCCCGCTTCCCCTGCCTCAACATCCAAAGTCGAGACCGTTCACCCCCAAGA
>JBEANK010000119.1:0-3064 GCA_041165485.1 Actinomycetota bacterium
AAGTAATTGAATGGCGGGGTCCAGCCCCTTTTTACTTTATTGAGGTTCCAGCCAAACTCTCACCTGAGATCAAGGTGATTGCTGCGGACAAAAGCTACGGCTGGGGAGTCCTTCACGCGATGGTCACAATTAAAGATCAAACCTTTAAAACAGCACTCTTTCCCAAACAAGGTCTGTATTTAATTCCGCTAAAAATCGCAGTTCGAAAACCTCTTGGAATCGAACTAGGGGACAAGGTCAAAGTCGATCTAGACTTCGATTTGCAGAAGTAAAAAGTTATTTCCGTTCTTGGGTCAATCTTTGCGATAGGTAAATAGGAACGATTGAAACAACGATTAAGGCTGCCGCAACTACGTTAACAATTGGTGCCTGATTTGGGCGGAAGAGATTTTGGAATATCCAAATAGGCAATGTGGTTTGACCGGCACCTGCGGTGAAGGTTGTCACAATAATTTCATCAAAGGACAAACCAAAAGACAGCAGAGCTCCAGCAACCAAGGCGTTGCGGATCATGGGAAAGGTGACCAATCGAAAGGTTGTTAAACGATTAGCGCCTAAATCCATGCTCGCCTCTTCAAAGGTTGCGCCCATTCTGCGGTATCTCGCTGCCACGTTATTAAAGACAACAACTACACAAAAGGTTGCGTGACCAATAATGATGGTGAAAAAGGTTAAGCCACCAAAGAAGTTGGTAAATACATTGTTAAGTGCAATACCGGTAACAATGCCCGGCAACGCGATAGGTAGAACAAACATCAGTGAGATTACATCGCGACCAAAAAAGTTATAGCGGGCAATTGCGGCCGCTGCCAATGAGCCCAAGATCAAAGCGATGATTGTCGCCAAAGATGCGGTTAGTACAGATAAAAGGATTGCATCCTTAACACCTGAGTTAGATGCAGCCTTGGTCCACCACATCGTCGTAAATCCTGTTGGTGGCCAGTTAAAGGACTTGTTCTTGTTAAATGAATTGATCACAACCAGCATCAATGGGACATAAATAAAGGAAAGACCGAAGCCCATGAAACCCCAAAGAACGATACGAGCGGTGCGAGATAGGTTCATAGGTTATCCAGCGCTCCGGTCTTTCTGACTGAGCCAAGGTAGATGAACATAACTATGACTGGAATAAGAGCAACAGCGGCAGCAAAGGGAAGGTTGAGTGCGAAGTTTTGATACACCACATTTCCGAGCATCTGGAATGTTCCACCCAAGATTTGTACGGTGATGTAATCACCAAGGCTCAATGAAAAGGTGAATAAAGAGCCAGCGATGATCGCGGGCCAAGTTATAGGAAGGATAACTTTTAAGAATGTGCGTCCTGGCTTTGCGCCTAAATCAGCTGATGCATCAATGATTGAATCGGGAAGCTTTTCCATCCCTGCATATATTGGGAGCACCATGTATGGCAGCCACAGATAGGAAAGGCCGATGATTACCGCAACCATTCCAAAGCCCGGACTAGATAGTCCCAGCGGAGAGATCAACCAGTTCAAGAAACCACTATCCGGTGCCATCATCGTGCGCCAGGCATAAATCTTTACCAAATATGAGGCCCACAGGGGAGTGATAACAAGTGCGATCAAAACTGGGCGCGATTTAGGTTTTGCCACACGTGCAATAAAGAAAGCCATAGGAATTGCAAGGACTGCACAAATAATTGTTACAGCGATTGCAACGCCGACGGTTCTCATTGTTACATTGAAATAAGCCTTGTCGGTAAGGACATCAATAAAGTTTGAAAGAGTGAACTCTCGAACAACCTTGCTGGTAAAGGTATCGATCTTCCAGATACTTGTTATGAAAAGTGCTGCTAATGAACCGATATACAAAACACCCAGCCACGCAATCGGCAAGGACAAAAGGGCAGCGATCCGAGCTTTCACATGGGAGTGAAAGTAACGGCGCGTATCTGTCATCAGGCTCATGGTTATTGATTCATCTCATTGTTGTTAAAAATCGATGTGGTGTGGGTACCTGAAACCAAGTACCCACACCACCTACCGATTAAGAGTTTCTAAAGCTTGACCAAGCCTTAACCCATTCGGCATACGGAATACATTTAACATCCGTACGTCCATCTAGGCACTCTTCTGTTGGAGTCTTCCAGTAGTAGACATTTGACCAGTAGTCAGTCTCTTCTGCATGGTATGACTCGCAGTGTGTCTTGCTTGCAGTTAATGCACATGCCTTTGAGTTAGCTGGTGCTTCACCAAAGTACTCAGCAGCTTGTGCATTTGTTGCTGGAGAAATAATCCAGTTCAACCACTTGTAAGCACAGTCGATTGCTTCAGTGTTCTTAGAGATCATCCAAGTATCTGACCAACCTGTTGCGCCTTCCTTAGGCTTTACTGCACCAACAGTTGCCTTCTCGCCATTAAGAACGTTGGCGATAACCTGCCATGAAGTTCCAGCGACAATGCTTCCTGCTTGAACAGCAGCTACATACTTGGTGTAATCAGCCCAGTACTCGGCAACCAAAGGCTTTTGCTGCTTGAGCAATGCCATCGCTGCATCAAACTGTGTTTGATCTAGTGCATATGGATCTGTGATTCCAAGCTCTGGCTTAGTAGACATTAGGTACACAGCTGCATCTGCGATGTAGATCGCTGAGTCATAAGCTGTGACTTTGCCCTTAAGTGGAGAGTTTGGCTCCCAAACAACAGACCATGAATCTGGTGCTGGCTTTACCTTGTCGATGGTGTATTGCAAAACATTTGCTCCACGACCATGAGGTACGCCGTAGTTAACACCATCGATTGTGTTCCAAGGACGGTCCTTCAAGTTATCGAAGACATCTGCGTAATTTGGAATCAAATCCAAATTAACTGGCTGTAGGTCTCCACCAAAGATTAAGCGAAGAGATGCATCTCCAGAGGCGCTCACCACATCGTAGCCACCACTTTGCATCAATTGAACAGCTTCATCAGATGTTCCGTATGTCTTTACATTTACTGTGCAACCAGTTTCTTTTTCAAAAGGTGTTACCCAGTCAACATTTGGATCTGTTGAACCATCTTCTGCGTAACCTGGCCAAGCGAGAACATTGATTGTTCCGGGGGTA
>JBEANK010000120.1:0-3056 GCA_041165485.1 Actinomycetota bacterium
TTTTAGGAGGTGCTCGGTGACACTTTCTTATGATGAAGTAGTCGCGAAGTACGAACCTGTACTAGGTCTTGAAGTACACGTAGAACTCAACACAAACTCAAAGATGTTTTGTGGTTGCAGCACCGTCTTTGGTGCTGAACCAAACACACAAACTTGCCCTGTTTGCTTGGCGTTGCCAGGAGCCTTGCCGGTAGTGAATGAAAAGGCGATTGAATCAACTATCAAGATTGGTCTTGCGCTTAATTGTTCCATCGCACCTTTTTCACGTTTTGCTCGAAAGAATTACTTCTATCCAGATATGCCAAAAAACTTCCAGATCTCCCAATATGACGAGCCAATCTGTGTTGATGGGTATGTAGATGTTGAGATTGAAACCGATGAGGGTCCCAAGCAGTTCCGCGTTGAAGTTGAGCGTGTGCACATGGAGGAGGACACCGGAAAGTCATTGCACGTCGGTGGTGCAACTGGACGTATTCATGGTGCCGAATACTCACTTTTGGATTACAACCGCGCCGGAATTCCTTTAGTTGAAATCGTTACCAAGATTGTTCCCGGCACAGGAAAGTACGCACCAGAGGTTGCTAAGGCCTATGTTGCAGAACTCCGCGACATTTTGCGTGCACTTGGCGTAAGTGATGTGAAGATGGAGCAAGGATCACTTCGTTGTGATGCAAATGTTTCCTTACGATTGATTGGTGCTGAAAAGCTAGGTACTCGCAGCGAAACTAAGAATGTGAACTCATTGCGTTCTGTTGAGCGCGCAGTCCGCGGCGAAATGATTCGCCATGCAGAGCTATTAAATGCCGGGGGACGAGTCGTTCAAGAGACTCGTCACTTCCAAGAGGACACAGGGTTAACTCGCTCTGGTCGCTCAAAGGAGCAAGCAGAGGATTACCGTTACTTCCCAGAGCCAGATCTAGTGCCAGTTGCACCAGATGCTGCATGGATTGAACAGCTGCGTGCGACTTTGCCAGAACGACCATCAATTCGCCGCAAGCGTTTGCAGGAAGCATGGTCTGTTCCCGATAAGGAAATGTCTGCAATGATCAATGCAGATGTTCTCGATATTGTTGAAGCAACGGTTTTGTTAGGTTCAGATCCAACCAAGGCGCGTAGTTGGTGGCTTGGTGAGATCTCACGCATTGCAAATGACAAAGATGTAGCGATTGCGGATTTAACGATCACTCCACAGGATGTTGCAGAGATTGTTGCCCTTGTGAACGCTGGAGAGCTAACAGACAAACTTGCCCGTCAAGTTGTTGAAGGCGTTATCGCTGGTGAAGGAAAGCCTTCAGAGGTAGTTGCTAAGCGCGGCATCAAGGTTGTTAATGATGATGGCTCACTTATGGCAGCGATCGAAAAGGTCTGTGCAGAGCAGGCAGAGACTGCAGAAAAGGTTCGTAACGGACATTTACCTGCAGCAGGTGCGCTGATTGGCGCTGTCATGAAAGAGACAAAGGGCCAAGCAGATGCTGCTCGCGTACGAGAGCTTCTACTTGGCCACCTTGGACAAGCTAATTAGCTATTAATTAGTGAAAGCCTGCGCCTTCAGTTTCCACTAGTGACTCTTTACCAATATTGATAAAGAAGAACAACACGATTGCCCCGACAAAGAGCAGTGCAGCGCTGAACTTAAAGGCCACTGTAAAGCCATGTGTCATTGCAAATGGCATTACTTTGTCACCTAATTGAGTATTTGCCGCAGCAAATGTCGTGGTCGCTGTTGCTGCAACAGTGTTCAGCAAAGCAGTTCCGAGTGATCCACCAATCTGTTGGCTGGTATTAACCATCGCACTTGCAACACCTGTGTCATGGTTTGAAACAGCGTGTAATGAGGTTGATGTCAGTGGGATAAATACCAAAGCCATACCGCTGGACATAATTAATAGTGAAGGCAAAACATGTGTTGTATATGAGGTTTCAGGGGTAATTCGGGTCATCATAAGCAAACCAAGGCTTGCTGCTAATAATCCTGGAACCATCAATGGCTTTGGTCCAACCTTAGGAAGCAGTGTCGATGCAATTCCTGCAAAGACGATGATGCCTGCGGTAAATGGTAGGAATGCAAATCCAGATTTCAATGGACTGTAACCTAAAATTACCTGAAGGTATAAACCTAGGAATAAGAACATTGAGAACAATCCAGCTCCAACAACGAGTGAGCCTAGGTATGAACCTCCGCGGTTGCGCTCTGTTACTACGCGAAGTGGCATTAAAGGATTCTTAACACGCATTTCAATCTTCACAAAGATAATAAGTAGGACAACTGCTGCAACTAAGAAAGAGATAGTTGTAGAGCTAGACCATCCCTTCGTAGCAGCCTCGTTGAAACCATAGGTCAGTGAGAACAAACCTGCTGTTGCTGTAACAACACCTGGAATGTCATATGTGTTATCACCTTGTGCTTTTGACTCCTTAACAAACTTGATTGCAAGAATTGCAGCAAATATCGCGATAGGTGTGTTTACTCCGAGGCACCAGCGCCACGAGAAGAACTCAGTAAGGGTTCCACCAAGAATTAAGCCGATAGCTGCACCGCCACCTGAGATGGCACCGATGACACCGAAGGCCTTTGCGCGCTCCTTTGGAACGGTAAAGGTCACAGAAATAATTGCCAGTGCCGCAGGCGCTAACAACGCACCAAAAACACCCTGAAGGGCGCGAGATGCAAAGAGCAATCCTTGAGTTGATGCAACGCCACCAAGGGCAGAAGCTGCAGCAAATCCGATTAATCCGATCAAGAAGATCTTTTTTCGTCCCATGTAATCGCCAATACGTCCACCTAGTAGAAGCAGTGAACCAAAGGCCAAAGTGTATGCGGTAATAACCCATTGCTGATTAGCATCTGAGATTCCAAGATCTACCTTTGCGCTTGGAATCGCAATGTTCATAATGGAGCTGTCCAATACGATCATTAACTGTGAAATAGCGACAACGAACAATGTTCGCCATCTAGTTGGGTCCAGACCTTCAGTTTTGGTCGTTTCTGACACGCGAAAGCTCCAATTCAGATTAATTGATTTGATATCAAGAGGGTAGAATTCTCTCATGCCCAC
>JBEANK010000121.1:0-3466 GCA_041165485.1 Actinomycetota bacterium
ACCTCTGAGGTTCCAATTCCAAAAGCTAAAGCGCCAAAGGCGCCATGGGTAGATGTATGTGAATCTCCACAGACAATGGTCATACCTGGTTGTGTGATGCCGAGTTGCGGACCAACGACGTGTACTACGCCTTGATCTTTATCGCCCAAAGAGTGAATGCGGACACCGAACTCAGCGCAGTTAGCACGCAAGGTATCTACCTGCAGCTTTGAGACTGGATCTGCAATTGGCTTATCAATATTGAGTGTGGGAACGTTGTGATCTTCAGTCGCAATAGTTAGATCTGGACGGCGCACCGAACGGCCAGCTAGACGTAAGCCATCAAATGCCTGTGGGCTCGTTACCTCGTGAATTAAATGAAGATCGATGTAGATCAAATCTGGCTCACCATCTGCTTGGCGAACAACATGCTCTGCCCAAATCTTCTCGGCTAAAGTTTTACCCACGGTGTCGGTGCTCCTTTTGTCTTCCCCATTTGCAGTATCAGATAATGAGATGCTAATATCACTCTGTGAACAGAAATAATAGCGGAGTTGGCGTATTAGACAAAGCGGTGGCAATTTTGAGCACCCTCGAGGCTGGCCCTGCCGCAACCGGTATCGCGCGTCCTACTGCACACCGTTTAGCGGTCGCCCTTGAATTCCATCGCTTAGTTGCCCGAGATTTAACGGGACGATTTGTTCTAGGTCCGCGCTCAGGTGAACTGGGTGCTGCCGCTGGTGAGGATCGCTTACTAGCCGCTGCCGCCCCTGCTCTCTCTGCATTGCGTGATGCAACTGGTGAGAGCGCACAGTTATACCGCCGCCAAGGTGATTTACGTATCTGTGTTGCTGTTGCTGAACGTTTATCAGGGCTTAGAGATTCAGTACCGGTGGGCGCGGCATTAACGATGCAGGCTGGATCTGCGGCGCAAATATTGTTGGCCTGGGAGGATTCAGAAAAGATTCACCGTGGTTTAACAAATGCACGATTTACCGCTGCCCAACTATCTGCTGATCGTCGTCGTGGTTGGGCGCAATCTGTTGGAGAGCGTGAAGCAGGTGTCGCATCTGTATCTGCACCAGTACGCGCACCTAATGGAAAGGTGATTGCGGCGGTAAGCATAAGCGGCCCGATCGAACGTCTAGGACGTCAACCAGGCCGCATTCATGCCGCTGCAGTGGTTGCTACCGCTGCTCGTCTGACTGAACACCTAGCTCGCGAATAACACGAGAAATAGTTGAAAAGGAGAATCCTTTTCGCTGCAGAAGAGATTGAATTCTGCGAACCTGAACCTCTGGCTCTAATCGACTCATCGTGCTGTACTTTCGCATCGCCAATGAAAATGCGGTGCGGTACTCCGACTCATCATCAATCTCATCGAGGGCTTCATCAATACTTTGTTGATCTACTCCCCTAGTACGAAGCTCTGAAGCGATGATTCGCTTTGATAACTTCTTAGAGGTGTGACGAGATTGAGTCCACGCCTTCGCAAACTCAGAATCGTTGATTAAGCCCTTTTCCTGGAGTCGAAAGAGAGTCGCATTAGCAACATCATCCTCAACTCCGCGCTTTTTGAGGTGAGCCAGTAGCTCACCCTTACTCTTGGCCCGCGCAACCAAAGCATTTAATGCGATGGTGTTTGCGATTGAGTAAGGGTCAGCCTCCTGGTCAACCTTTAGGTACTCCAACATTGGAGCTTAGAAATCCACCTCTGCGGCGGCCTCATCGATCGCAGCAACAAGTGCTGGATCAACCTCGACCGGAACAAAGTGCTCACGGATCTTATTCTCAATCTCATTTGCTAGATCTGGATTATCCAAGAGGAATGCGCGTGCATTCTCCTTGCCCTGTCCTAGTTGGTCTGCTTCATATGTGTACCAAGCACCAGACTTCTTAACGATGCCGATATCAACACCCATGTCGATCAATGAGCCTTCACGTGAGATACCAGTTCCGTAAATGATATCGAACTCAGCCTGCTTGAAAGGTGGAGCCATCTTGTTCTTCACAACCTTTACACGGGTACGGTTACCAACTGACTCTTGGCCATCCTTAAGTGTTTCAATTCGACGAATATCTAGACGGACTGAAGCGTAGAACTTAAGCGCCTTACCACCAGTAGTAGTCTCAGGGGAACCGAAGAAGACACCGATCTTGTCACGCAACTGGTTGATAAAAATAGCTGTTGTCTTTGATTGGTGAAGCGCACCTGTGATCTTACGTAATGCTTGTGACATCAAACGAGCTTGTAGACCCATGTGTGAGTCACCCATCTCGCCCTCGATTTCTGCGCGAGGAACAAGTGCTGCAACTGAGTCAACGACAACTAGGTCAAGTGCACCTGAACGAACAAGCATGTCCATAATTTCAAGAGCTTGCTCACCTGTATCAGGCTGTGAGACCAATAGTGCATCAATATCTACTCCAAGTTTTTTTGCATACTCTGAATCAAATGCATGCTCTGCATCGATGAATGCGCAGATTCCGCCAGCCTTTTGAGCATTTGCGATTGCGTGCAATGTAAGAGTTGTTTTACCTGAAGACTCTGGTCCGTAAATTTCAACAACACGACCGCGTGGAAGTCCACCAATACCAAGTGCGATATCTAGTGCGATTGAACCAGTTGGAATAACTTCGATAACTGCGTTCTGACGTTCTGACATCTTCATGACGGAGCCTTTTCCAAATTGACGTTCGATCTGGGCTAGGGCTGTGTCCAACGCTTTTTGGCGTTCGCTATTGGCTTTATCTTGTGCTGCATCATTAGCTTTATTACTTTTTTCAGTAGCCACGTACTTTCCTTTCGATAGAACGTCCTGCGGTGTGCAGTTCGTTTGGTCTGGCCCAGAAGGTACGGAGACCCAACGACGGACTACAGATCCCCCACATCGAGTGTGGAGAAGAGCTG
The DNA here is from genome assembly GCA_041165485.1 of Actinomycetota bacterium. Classification (GTDB taxonomy): domain Bacteria; phylum Actinomycetota; class Actinomycetes; order Nanopelagicales; family Nanopelagicaceae; genus Planktophila. The sequence goes on from JBEANK010000121.1 coordinate 2,891, forward strand.
CAGGCGGAGGTTGGAACCGCTCTGGTTGTGCTCTCTTAGTTTATCCGAACATCTGTTCGAAAGGTATCAAGAGCCGCTGACAAGAATGAGCGTGTCGCACCCCCATACTGACCCAGTGTTAATCCTCTTGCCCCCTTCTGAGAAGAAAGCACCCTCTGCTGGACCGGCTATTGAGGTGTACACCGGGGTTCTCTACGCAGCTTTGGGGTGGGGCACCTTTTCTGAAGCTCAACAAAAGCTAGCCCAATCCTCGATCATCATCATTTCGGCCAAGTACGGCGCATTGCGCCCGCTAGACCCCATTGAGCCTTACAAGGAAAAGATAGTTAATAAAGAGATGGCACCTAAAGTTGCTGCGGTCCTTGATCAGCTAGCAACTGAGTTAATAATCGATTGCCGCTCCTCCACCTATCAAACGGTGTGGCAATCCCCCATCAAAAAAACGGTAGAGATCAAGGTTTTCGCAAATGTCGAAAGTGAAAAAAAGGTAATCACGCACATGTCTAAAAAGTCACGTGGAGAAGTTACCAGGCACATTTTGCACTCCGATTTTGTACCCCAAACACCTCAACAACT
>JBEANK010000122.1:0-3587 GCA_041165485.1 Actinomycetota bacterium
GAGGCGGCTCTTAAAAAGATCACCTCTTCAAATGATCGCCTTATGCCTTACGCAAATGTCACCGCTGCACTTGATGCGGTTCGTTTGGGTAAAGCCCACTTTGCATTGGTTCCTATTGAAAACTCGGTCGAAGGTGTTGTCGCACGCACACTTGATGAGCTTGCAACAGGTGAACCATTAGTAATCGTTGGCGAAGTAACATTGCCAGTCTCATTTGCATTGATGATTAAAGGTGATGACAAAGAGATCCTTCGAATCGCTACACACCCGCATGCAGAGGCACAGTGCCGCAACTATGTTGCTAGCAATTACCCAGATGCAGAGTTAATCGCGACAGCATCCACCGCAGCTGCTGCGGAGGCAATTTCACGTGGCGAGTTCGATGCTGCAATCGCTGCACCAGTTGCTGCGGCCCACTATGGCCTGCGTGTTATTGCGGACAACATCGGTGACAACGTTGGAGCGATCACCCGTTTTATTCTTGTTTCAAAGCCTGGTTCAATTCCCAAGAACACAGGGTGGGATCGCACCTCACTGGCTGTTTTTATCGGCATAGATCATGCAGGAGCTCTACTAGATATCTTGACCGAGTTCGCGAAGCGCGATGTAAACCTAACTTTCATCCAATCACGTCCAACTGGTTTAGAGCTTGGCCATTACCATTTCATTATTGACGCTGAGGGTCACATTGCAGATGCACCCGTGAAGGAGGCAGTAGAAAGCCTTCGAGCAATCTGCGAAGACATCAGATTCCTTGGCTCATACCCACGAGAAAAGGCAAGCAAATGATTGACATCAAATATCTACGCGAAAACCCAGATGTAGTTCGTGCATCTCAAAAGGGTCGCGGTGAAGATGAATCAATCGTTGACAAGGTAATTGCAATTGATGAAGTTCGTCGCGCAGCGCTTGAAAAGTTTGAAACCTTACGTGCAGAACAAAACCTTTTATCTAAGTCTGTTGGGGCTGCAAAAGGTGATGAAAAAGCGGCATTGCTTGAGAATGCAAAGGAGCTTGCTGCAAAGGTAAAAGAGGCTGATGCAAAGCGCGCTGAGGTTGAAGAGGAAAGCAAGCAACTAATCATGCAGCTTTCAAATATTTTGGATCCCGATGCACCTATCGGCGGAGAAGCAGATTTTGTTGTGATTGAACATGTCGGAACCCCACGGACATTTGAATTCCAACCAAAGGACCATGTTGAACTCGGAAAATTATTAGGCGCTATTGACACCGAGCGTGGTGCAAAGGTTGCTGGTTCTCGTTCTTATTACTTAACAGGTGTTGGCGCGATGCTTGAGTTCGCACTTGTTAATTACGCAATTTCATCGGCATTGAAAGCTGGATTCACACCAGTAATTCCTCCAGTACTAGTTAATCCTGCAGCGATGGAGGGAACAGGTTTCCTTGGACAAGCGGCAGAGAATGTTTATCACCTGGAAAAAGATGATGTTTATTTAGTTGGAACATCAGAGGTCCCACTTGCTGCAATGCATATGGATGAGGTTCTTTCAGCTGACAAGCTTCCACTGCGTTATGCCGGGTACTCCTCATGTTTCCGTCGCGAAGCAGGAACTTATGGCAAAGACACTCGTGGAATTATAAGAGTTCACCAATTCGATAAGGTTGAAATGTTTTCTTTCTGCCATCCAGATCAGGCAAAGGAAGAGCACAAGCGACTTCTGCAATGGGAGAAGGATTTTCTCAATGCAATGGAGATTCCATACCGCGTCATTGATGTTGCATCAGGAGATCTTGGTTCAAGCGCAAACCGTAAGTTTGATATCGAAGCCTGGATCCCTACACAAGAGGCGTACCGCGAGGTTACTAGTACCTCCAACTGCACTGAATTCCAAGCACGTCGCCTAAATATTCGCTTTAAGGATGCTGATGGAACAAAGGCTGTAGCAACATTAAATGGCACATTAGTTGCGATCCCGCGCATGATTGTTGCGATTTTAGAAAACCATCAAAACGCTGATGGCTCAGTCAATGTTCCAGCTGCTTTGCAACCATTCTTAGGAACACAACGATTTGAGTTGGTGTGAGTAAACGCCCAAAGTTGATTGCAACAGATCTAGATGGCACGATCGTTTCGCATAAAGGCGTAATTACCCAGCGAACCATTGATGCTTTTACACGTGCAAAAGATTTAGGCGTACACATTTACTTTGTAACTGGCCGCCCTCCACGTTGGATGGGTGAGATCCGCGACGCCTTTGGTTTTGGCGAGGCGATCTGTTGTAACGGTGCGATGTTGTATGACTTAATGAACGACAAAGTTTTAGAGGAATGGATGATTTCCGAAGCTGATCAATTGGAGATCGTTCGTCGCATGCGAATCGCGATGCCCGAGATGTCTTTTGCAATTGAATCAAATGATCACTATCACCGCGAGATTGCCTACATACCAAAATGGGATGTTGGTTTAGATAATGTTGGTGTCAGTAAGATTGAAGAAGCGATCTATCGCCCTGCACTTAAGGTCTTAGGACGTTGCAGCAACCACGAGTTCACATCAGATGAAATGGTTGAAGTTGCACATCGCGAGTTAAGTGATCTTGTAACTGTTACCCACTCAACTTCAAGAGACTCATTAATTGAAATCTCTGCACTCAATATTTCAAAGGGAACAACATTGGCGATGATGGCGGGAAGACTTGGATTGACCGCTGAAGATTGCGTTTCATTTGGTGACAACCCCAATGATTTTTCAATGTTGCAATGGGCATCACGTTCCTATGCAATGGCTGACGGTCACCCAGAAGCGGCAAGCCATGCCACAGCAATTGCCGAACCATGCCAATCCGATGGCGTCGCAAAGATCATTGAAGAGCTGTTGGAACTACCCGCCTAAGTAAGCGCTCGATTTTAAGCCTGAGCCATATTCGGGTAATCTCTCCCACGGAGGGCTCGCATAGCGGCCGAGTGCACCGGTCTTGAAAACCGGCAAACGAAAGTTTCGTGGGTTCAAATCCCACGCCCTGCGCTGCCTCTTTTGTGGCTGAGTTCATACCGCGCAAGCGCTTCTCCACCTAGCCACTTGTTGGCCATAAGAGGACACTAATCCCAGTTGTTTTACAGTGTCTTTTAAACAAGTCATTAGGGGAGTCGTCAATGTCAGGTGTTTTTTCACCAACGCGCGCCAAGATCAAGGAGCGCACACTTCGCACAGATAAGTGGTGGTTACAACCACTTCTAACCTTCGGAGTTCTTTTCTCCTTTGTAATTTATGCAACCTTCAGAGCTTTTGAAGGCGCTAATTACTACAAGGATCACCTGATCTCTCCTTTCTATTCACCATGTTTATCTGAAGCATGTGTTCCTGAAGCAACCATTTTTGGTTTTACTCCAGTGAGTGCAGAAATTTTTAACTTTGCATTGTCGCCAGCCTTAATTATTTTGATCTTCCCACTTGGTTTCCGCATGACGTGTTACTACTACCGCAAGGCTTACTACCGTTCATTCTGGTTCTCACCACCAGCATGCGGAGTTGCAGAGCCACATGAAAAGTACACAGGTGAAACTCGCCTTCCATTACTGGGACAAAATATCCACCGTTACTTCTTCTATGCAGGCTTAGTGTTCAA
>JBEANK010000123.1:0-2950 GCA_041165485.1 Actinomycetota bacterium
TCAGTTGCGTACTCGCGAGCACCAGCGGCGCGCTTTGAATCTACCTCGGTAACTCCTGTGCGATACTTTCCCGACAAGAATCCACGAGCGATTCCGTAAAAAGGAATATTTGAAATTCCTAGTGATTCAACCGTTGGAGCTAAATCAGTTTCATAAGTTTTTCTATCTACCAAGTTATACAAATCTTGAACCGCGATATATGCAGGGATGTTGTTGTTCTCGCTAAAGGCGATTGATTCACGAAGGCGAGAAGCGGTGAAGTTTGAGGCTGCGATGTAGCGAACCTTTCCTTCAGCGATTAATTGGGCGTATGCGCCAAGGGTTTCTTCAAGTGAAACTGTTTCATCATCTGCGTGGCTGTAATACAGATCGATGTAATCGGTTTGCAAACGGTTAAGGGATTCTTCGCAGGCTGCGAAGATGTTTTTTGCAGACAATCCTGGGCGGCGATCCATCTTTGCAACCTTGGTTGCGATCACCATCTCGCTGCGGTTTCCACGGGATTTCATCCAATTGCCGATCACTGTTTCAGACTCTCCACCGACATGACCTTCGACCCACTGGTTATACATATCTGCGGTGTCGATGAAGTTGCCGCCATGGCTTTTGTAGGCATCCATAACGAGGTGGCTTTCAGCCTCAGTGGCATTGCCGCCGAAGATATTGCTGCCTAGGCAGAGTTCATGAACAACAAGGTCAGATTCCGGGATAGTGATCATGGAGTCAGATTAAGGCACAATTGCGCACATGGCGACTACAACTGGTGGATTTTCAAGTGAAGGGCTGGCGTTAGAGGCCAAGACTTTAGAGCTTGAGTCGTTGTCGCAAAAAGAGGCGATTGAAATCGGTGAGATCGCATTGGATATGGGTTTTGCACGTGGTCTGGGTATTGCAGTTGAGGTGCGATTGAAGGAGTGGATTGTTTTTCACGCATCCTTGCCGGGATCTACTGCTGATAATGATTCGTGGATTGCACGCAAAGCACGGGTTGTTTTAGCAACTGGTAATTCAACGATGTATGAAAGAGTTTTGGCAGAGGAACAAGGCATCGATTGGTATGCGGTTAAGGGATTGCCGGAAGAGACACATGCAATTCATGGTGGTGGATTGCCATTAAATGTTAAAGGCATGGGGTGTGTTGGAATTTTGTTGATCAGTGGTTTGCCGCAAGTGCAGGATCACTTGTTGGGTGTTGAAGTGTTGACCGAATTCTTGGCGCGCAAAGGTGAGCTGCTATGAGCATCTGGGTCTGCGGAGAAGTTTTGATTGATATCTTGCCAACCGGTCCCGTTGTTGGTGGCGGTCCAGCAAATACTGCAAAAGCTTTAGCGCGTTTGGGATATGAAGTTGATTTTATCGATGGAATTTCTAGCGATGCTTATGGTGTTAGCGCACGCAAAGAGTTAATGCGTGATGGTGTTGGGCTTTCATTAGCATTAAATAGTGAGAAGCCAACATGTACCGCAACAGTTACTTTGGATGCGGCTGGATCTGCTTCCTACGAATTCTTAATCGATGGCACCGCGACCTTTGATTTCAATACTTCGTGGCTACCTGACCCAGAGCGGCTAAAACCAAGTGTTTTACACATCGGAACCTTGGTCACGATTGTGGAACCAGCCTCAACGGTTTTGTATGACTGGGCGGTTAAATGTGCAGAGTTTGCACCTATTGTTTTTGATCCCAATGTGCGTTCATCAGTTGTGGGCGATCGCGAAAAGTACCGTGCAGCTGTTGAAAAATGGGTTGGAATTTCAAGTGTTGTGAAGCTGTCAGATGATGATATTTCTTGGTTGTATCCAGGCGAGGCTATGGATGAGGTTGCAAAGCGATGGATAGCAGGTGGTACTTCGCTTGTTGTTGTAACTCGTGGTGCTAATGGAATTATCGGTTACACCGAACATGGTTTTGAAGAGGTCGATGGTGCAAAGGTAGTTGTGGTCGACACAGTTGGTGCAGGTGACACAGTTGGTGCAATTTTGGCTGAAGGAATTATCAAGCACTCTGTTATTGGTTTGCAGGGTGCAACCTTGAGCGCAGTTCTGCATCGCGCGGCGGTCGCTGCAGGTATTACCGTTTCACGTGCTGGTGCTCAACCTCCACGGTTGCACGAACTAGTAGAAGCGTTGGATGCCTGATGCAATTTATTGATGATGCCGAATTTCAAATTGCGATCGATGATGACAATGGTGCGCGCATCACTTCATTGAAGTGGCGCGAAAATGAATTTGCAGTTCCTTTTCGCGGGCAGGTTCATACATCGGGTTGGTACTCGATGGCTCCGTGGGCAGGGCGTATTAAAGAGGGTTTGATTACAAATAGTGCGGGACAACAGATTCAGCTGCCAGCAACTATTGATCCGCCACATGCGCTGCATGGTTTTGGTTTGATCTCGTCGTGGCAGGAAATCGGCCCAGGACGCTCACTTTTGCACCTGCCATCTCCATATGGTGATGCAACTGTTGAACAAAAGATTGAAGTTCTGGATGATGCAATTCGCTGGTCTTTGGAATATGAACCCAATGGTTGCGATCTACCTGCCTGGTTAGGTTTTCATCCATGGTTTGCCCGTGATCTAGAACGTGGTGGAAGCGCCGAGATTGAGTTTGATGCAACCGAAATGTTGATTCGTGGTAGCGATGGAATTCCAACCGGAAAGCGCAGTGCGCCAACTCCACCACCTTGGGATGATGCATTTACTGGTATCAAGGGCACTCCTGCAGTTGTTTGGGAAGACGTTGCCCGTATTTCAATTGAATGCGATGCGCCATGGTGGGTTGTTTATAGTGAAGATTCTGATGGCGTATGTATTGAGCCACAGACCGCACCACCAGATGCGCAAAACTTAGGCATTAGTGGCGAGAACTACATCGAAGCTTTGTTTGTTTTCGAATCTCTTGAATAGACTGGATAAATGATTAATCGCGACCGTTTAGCTGATTTACGAAAA
>JBEANK010000124.1:0-2929 GCA_041165485.1 Actinomycetota bacterium
TTCAACCTTTAAACGAACTCCCAATGCAAGTCGCACATCATTCATCGCACCAAGCCAAGCATTTGCTGAATCATGATCTAACTCAATAACTCCATCAACAGCAGCTTTGATGTGCATTCGCATCGCCATGGCATGCGCTTGCTTTTTTTGGCGCAAGGTTGACTCTGTGTAACGACGAAACTCAGATGCATCTACTTGATCTGCATATGCATTAGGAAGAAGTCGCAGCAACACCTCATCTTCAGGGGGTGTGTCATGCACCGTTATACCAACCATTGCCGCTAAGGGATCATCATTATGGTGATCTACACGCTCTGCTAATAATTCAATAATTTGTTCTGCAAGATTTAATAAGACCTCGCGTTCGGCTTCGGTGAAGTTTGCTAGGTAAGCGTTATCACCGTGGCGAAAAAACCCATGTTGTACCTCACTCATAGCGCTTGATCACCACGCTGAAGAGTTGCCCACAAACCATATTCATGCAACCGAGCAACATCATGCTCCATCTCTTCACGGCTTCCAGTTGAAACAACCGCTTTACCTTCAGTGTGAACCTTCATCATGAGCTCGTGTGCTTTTTCTTTACTGTAACCGAAAAGCTCCATTAGTACGTAGGTCACGTAGGTCATCAAATTTACTGGGTCATCCCAAACAATAGTTACCCAAGGAATATCACCGCTAAAGATCGCTTTGAGCTCTTCTTCGATTTTCTCGTTTACGTCGATCTTCTCTTTTATTTTGCCCATGGCTACCGAATCACAATCGCGAATTGTTCTGAGGCGATATCGCCAACAAGTTGAACTCGCATTGTCACTACCCCTCGTTTTGCTTCGGCGGTTGTAAAGGTGAATAACCCGTTGGCATCAGAAATAACCGCTGCTCCCACATTTTGCCACTTACCGTTAATGATTTTCTGTAATTGTGCAGATTTTCCAAGTAAACGTGGCAGCAACTGTGCCTTGATAACAATCGGTGCTCCCTTCGAGACCGATACTGGGCGATCAAGTTGAATAGTGCTCTTCACCTTGATCGCGAACTCTGATGAAACAGATTCCGCCTGCTCCCATGTTCCAACAGTAGTAAGGCGCAAGGATGCATCTGCTCCCAATGTCATAGGCGCAGAAATACTTCCATCAACCCCGGTGACAAGTTCCGTGACCTTGCTCCAACCGCTTTCATTGGCTCGCTTAATCTCAAGTGAAACAGGAAGCCCTGCAATTGGAGTTTTATCCTTCAAGGTCAACAATCCCTTAACGGTAAATAGCCCTGCATAGTTAATTGTGTTTTGTGGAGCACCCTCGATAGTCAATGTGCTCACTACAGGATCTGGTGCAATAGCTAGTGCAGCGTTTCGCAGCTCCGTTGTTGCAGCAGGATCCTCCATTGCTAAAGTCCATAACGCAGCTCCGCCCAATCGATACTTAGCAACTAGCGCCATACGTTCTGCATAGCTGCGTGCATTTTGATACCAAACTGTTCGGTTAACCGAACACTCCGTTGATGCACCAGTTGCTGACAGCCCGTTGTAAATCTGAGTGTAGGAATATGTTGCCTCGCTAAACTTCTCATCAAAGATTGGTGTCGCCTTATCGATAGCCGCCTTTGTTGTTGCATAACTTGTTTTAAAGGTTGCTGCCTTTGCGCCACCAATTAATCCAGGTGGAGCACTAACAGGACACTTGCCTTTCACTGAAGTGATCCAATCGCGGCCGTATCCTGGTAAACCTATATAAACCTTTGAGGGCGACATGATGCTGATCGCATACTTAACTGTCTTTTCTGTCCAAGAGAGTGGACCAATTGGCCCAGGTTTTGCCACTGAATAGTCATAAGTCATGATGCGTAAGCGATCGATGTAGTTTGCGACATCGGCCCAGGCATAGACAAAGTAACCCTTTTGTTGCTCCTTGGGGTCATAAACATATGGTGTTGAAATAGATAAGAGTTTGTTGTGTGAGCGCATGGCAGCGCTGAGTTCCTTTATAAATGCAACCCAACGTGGAGCGGTCTTACTCCAAGTGGTATTTCCATCCACAAAGGCAAAGCCTTCGTAATCTAAATCAATTCCATCAAAATTATTAGTAAGTACTAGATCCACAATTGTCTTAACGATCGTTGTGCGTGTAGCTGCACTAGCTAAGTAACCTGATAAAACCAACTTATCTGTGCCATCTGTCATGGTGGGGATAACTTGCAACCCTGCACGACGAATCAAACAAACGGTATCAGCCATCGGCCAGGAAGGATTTCCGGTCACATAATCATTACGAATGACAGTTGGCGATTTGATGGAAAACCAGAAAGGCATAACCTCTTTCATTAAGTCTTTATTGGTAAATAAGTATGAAGACTCAATTGCTTGATTTTCGGCGGGGCCATACTGAGTGGCATCACAAACTGCAGGTTGTCCAGTAATAGTTGGTTGTGCCGTTGGTAGTTTGCGGACTAAAGGCATGATGGAGCGCACTGAATAATATGGAAGCCAGCCTGTTATGAGTTTTCGTGGAGGCTTATCGGCAGCTGACGCTGTTTGTGCTGTTGTGATGTGGGTCGTCAGCGCTGCGATAGTGATTAAAGAGAGTGCGAAGGCGATGATGCGCTTCATTATTACTTTTCTTCGGGATCTGGCTTCAACCCTGCGTAAATCTCTTTGCAGGTAGGGCAGATTGGATACTTCTCGGGATCACGAGATGGAATCCACTTCTTTCCACAGAGAGCTTTCACCGCTTTTCCTGTTACAGCTGATTCGACGATCTTCTCTTTTTTTACATAATGAGCAAAACGATCATGGCCACCATCATCTTCTTGAAGATTTTCATCAAGGGAAGGGCGGGTTAAGAGATCGGTGTCAGACTCCGATTCATTTCCGATTTTTCGAAAGATACCCATGAGGTGGATAAGAATACCTATGAGCACCCCAAAACTACGG
>JBEANK010000125.1:0-3656 GCA_041165485.1 Actinomycetota bacterium
GCAGCTATCAAAATGGAGGAAATCATGGCAGCAGTAAAGAAAGCCGCCGTTAAGAAAGTGGCGACCAAGAAATCTGTTGAGATCGAGACCCGACATATTGGCGTTGATTGGCGTTCTTTGTATCTTTACGCGGTTTGCCTGATTACCTTGCTTGTGGTGTTGTTTTCAACTGTTGCATTAATAAATGCCATTATGAATGCGGTATTCCCAGACCCTGCCTATATTGATGTCTATTCAAAACCAGAAAACACCCCATCTGCTGAGCTATTGGCACAGCAAGAGGAGAACAATCAGATTCGAGCAATTAAGAGCATATTCACTTCATTCACAACTATCGCAATCGCTGCGCCGTTGTATCTCTACCACTGGCGCCAAACCAAAAAGTCAGCGTAAAGCGAGAGGATCAGGGAAAAATTAGGAAACAAAAAAGACGCCATTGGGAGTGGCGTCTTTTTTGTTCGTAGGAGGTTTACTGGCGCCAGCGCAAAGATGATCCAGTAGCTTTACAGGTTAAGTTGGAACCCTTCAGACCCTCGACTGATGCCACCGGAAGCTTGATGGTTAACACTTGACTCTTTACATTTCCATTTTCAACCTTGCCTAAAGTTGCGTTATAAGCAAAGTTGAAATCATTGTCATTAATTACGACGATATGTTGAGGATCAATGACTGCTAATCCCTCAATTTTCATCGGCATGGATGGGATAGAAGTGCTATTAAAGACAATCTTCTTCTCTGATAATTTGATCAAGGCTTCCACTTCAGCGTTTGTTCCCACGCCTGTGTAGCTTTCCAGTGATGGGGAAGTTGTCGCGAGATCCCACTTTGACCCAAGAATATTTGCTGCTTCGCTCACTTCAAAAGTTGAAAGCAGGAATGAATTATCGGTTCGTTCCTGCACTAAAAGTGTGTCGGCATCCAGTGCAACTAGAGCAGAGAGCTTTAGATCCGAAGCTTTCTTAGATGTTGCATCTACCTTGGAAGCAGCTTCGAAACCAAAGACAAATTCACCTGTAAATTTTTGGCTAGCGATATCAAAACGCAGAATTCGTGTTGCCAAGCTTGCATCTCCAACAGCCTTTGTTGGGTTGAGCAAAGGGCTTTGTAGCCCAACAAATAGAGTGCTTCCATCTGGAGAAAGAGCTAAAGCCTCAAACCCTCGATTAGCCTTGCGCTTGAGATAAATCTCTGGAATAGATTTAACCGCTGTGAATGATGTTGGTGTTGCCGCCCAACCTGCTGGGACATAACGCGTGAGCAACTTACCTGAAGCTGAGATTCTTGCTAAAGATGGTGCGTATTCATCAACAATCCAAAACTCACCCTTTTGAGTTTTTACAACACCCTCTGAATCAAGTCCTGAAAGGTTGTACAGCGAGCTGCTCGTAATTCCCTTCACATCAGTTGGTACCGCATCGTAGCCCTTGATATTTGGCAGACCGGTGACCCCAACTCCTTGCTTAGTTCGCAGAGCCATACTTTCTAAAATCTCTACTTGGCTTCCAACAACTTTGATCTTAAGAATCATCGGTGAAAATGTTGGAACAACAAAACCTGTTCCTGAACTCTTGTCAGGCTGCACAGTGTCATTGTTTGGGCCGCGATCGGTGATCACATAATAAATATTTGGTGCATCCCCTGGAACATGGAATAGATCAGATCCCATTCCACCCAATAGAACTCCAGCATCATCGCTTACAGAGTTTGGGATAGAGGCGTTTGAAGCGGTCTTCAAGCTTAGATCTGAAAAGGTGGCGGTTGACACTAATTGTGGAGCATCTGCAGCAACAACAGCTCCGGGCGCAAGCAAAGCCAGCGCTAGTCCTGCAATAACAATGACTTTTTTCATTTTTCTCCTTTGAGGTTGTGTGGATCCTCAAGCAAGAAGTTGAATAAAGGAGAACCTTTGTCTGAACTAGGCGTTAACTACACCTGAATGTATAGGGCTACCCAATAAGTTCGCGGTTGCGCTTGAATTCGCGCTCATGATTGCAAGGACGCTCAGTATGAGTCTCATAGCAAGGATCGCAGAGCAACACCAACTGGTGGCATTCCGCCTTCTGGCAATTTCTAAACTGCTTTGTTGCACCCTTACATTCAGCACATTCACCAATCAACTTAGTGTGATCGCTGAAATCAATCGTTAGGCGATCATCAAATGTGTAGAGGGAACCTTCCCACAGGCCATCATCACCAAATTTGTTTCCATAACGAACGATTCCGCCCTTAATCTGATAAACCTCTTTAAAGCCACGGTTCTTCATGACCACAGACAAGATCTCACAACGAATTCCTCCGGTGCAGTAAGTAACGACCGGCTTATCCTTCATGTGGTCGTACTTGCCGCTTTCGATCTCTGCCACAAAATCATGGGAGGTTTCCACATCCGGAACAACGGCATCCTTAAACTTTCCTACCTTGGCCTCAAAGGCGTTACGACCATCAAAGAAGAAGACATCATCGCCACGTTCCTCAACCAGCTTGTTGACCTCTTCTGGGCGAAGATGAACTCCGCCACCGATTACACCGTTTTCATCAACCTTGATTTCATCAGGGTTTCCAAATGCAACTAGCTCTGGACGAATCTTGATCTTTAACTTTGGAAAATCATTTCCTGTTCCATCAGACCATTTGAAATCAATCTTCTTAAACCCTGGATATGCCTTTGTTTCCTTCACATACTTCTTCAGATCTTCCATCTTGCCGCCCAAGGTTCCATTAATTCCATGAGGAGAAACAATGATGCGACCCTTAATTCCAAGGGACTCACACAAGGTCTTCTGCCACAGCTTTACGGCATCGGTATCTGCAATCGGCGCAAAGCCGTAATACAGAATTACCTTGTCAAGATCCATAATCGTATTTTAACCGCTAAAGGGCTAGAGGTTAAATCCCCGTCTAGCAACGCCTTCCCGATACCCTTAAGTCATGACTAAAGAGATCAATACTTCAAAGCTACGCCGCTACAACATCATCGCTGGCGTATTCCACCTAATTCAGATGATTGCGGTTTTAGCCCTTGCAAATGACTTCACCCTCCCTATCGTTGCTCGCTACATGTCAGGCCCGCCAGGTAGCACCTTTGCTGAGCCAATAACACTTTTGGATACACCAGTAGGTCTAGGTGTCGCGCTATTCCTAGGTCTATCAGCTTTCTTCCATTTCTTAGTCGCATCACCACAGTTCTTCCCTCGCTACAGCGCAGGGCTAACGCAGAACCGCAATTACTTCCGCTGGGTTGAGTACTCAATCAGCTCATCTGTCATGATCGTTTTGATCGCACAGATCTGTGGCGTCTCAGATGTAGTTGCATGGTTGGCTTCAGGAAAAGTACGAGACACCTGGCAACGGCGGCTGGATCCCATTTATCTTTGGTTGCATCGCAGGGATCGTTCCTTGGTTAGCTCTTGTTTTTTATGTTTTCTCAATCGGCGGACCATCAGAGGCAAGTGCACCAGCATTTGTCTACGGAATCGTCTTTTCACTCTTCGTACTTTTCAATACCTTCGCCCTCGTTCAGTTCTTGCAATACAAGAAGGTCGGAAAGTGGTCTGATTACCTGCGTGGCGAAAAGACATATATAACTCTGTCTTTGATCGCTAAATCAGCACTTGCTTGGCAGGTATTTGTCGGCACCCTGTTTGAATAACAACTAG
>JBEANK010000126.1:0-2906 GCA_041165485.1 Actinomycetota bacterium
CGCCGAGCTCATGAAGGATGCTCAATGCCACCTGGGCGATTTCTCTGAGTATGCGCGGCTACGACGTTCAATAAAAGAGGTTGAAGTTTTACTTGGTCGCCGTGATCAACGGAAAACATTTGATAACCGTCAACGTGGACATATGGAGGGTGAACTTTCAGATCTTCGCAAAGCTATGAAGGCGCATTCATGTCATGGTTGTGCTGAAAGAGAGGACCATGCACGCCTTGCTGAAAGAGCAGCACGATTAACCCGCGAAAATGATGGTTTAACTGCGCGAGTAGAAAATCGCACACATGTTATAGCCAAGACCTTTGATCAAATCTGCCAAGTTCTAGATCACCTTGAATACATCGATGGCGAAAAGCCAACTACTCTGGGGAAAATTTTGACAAAGATCTACGCCGAATCAGATCTGCTGCTGACTGAGTCAATCCGCAGAGGTTTGCTTGATGATTTAAATGCAACGGAGCTGCTATCCGTTGTTTCATGCATGATCTTTGAATCCCGTTCTCAAGAGAATTTAGCTCCGAAACTTCCTAGCCAAAAAGTTACCTCTACCTTGACCGAGTTAATCTCTTTGTGGGCAGCTCTTGAAAAGATTGAAAATGATTTTGGGGTTAAAACTCAACGTGAACCAGATGCAGGATTCTGTTTTATCTCCTACAAGTGGGCAAGCGGAAACTCGCTTAATAGCGTTTTAAAGGGCAGCGATATGTCCGTTGGTGATTTTGTCCGATCAACCAAGCAACTTGTAGATCTTCTGAATCAGATCGCTGGAGCGAGTGAAAAACTTCGCCCAGTCTGTAAGGATGCGGTCAAGCGAATCGATCGCGGGGTAGTGGCCTACCTCATGGGGGATGTATGACATTAATGTTGTTGGATAGCGCATCCCTTTGGTACCGCGCTTACTACGGAATGCCAGATACCTTATTGGCTCCCGATGGAACCTCGGTCAACGCGATTCGTGGTTATATTGATATGACGGCGCGCTTAATGAACGTGTACAAACCAAATCGTTTAGTTGCCTGCCTCGATGGAGATTGGCGTCCAAGTTGGAGAGTAGATATTTTCCCTGATTACAAAGCTAATCGTTTAGAGGAAGAGGGAGAAGAAGAGGAAGAGCCTGAAACTCTCACACCACAAATTCCGATCTTGCTCGACCTGTTAGATCTATTCGGTATTCCCGTTGTTGGCGTCGATGATTATGAAGCAGATGATGTCATGGCAACGTATGCCGAAATCGAAAAGGGTCCCATCAGAATTGTCACCGGAGACCGTGATCTATTCCAAATGGTTGATGACAAACGGGATATCAAGGTTGTTTATCTTGCAAAGGGCATATCTCAACATGATTTAGTAGATATCAAATATGTTTCAGATAAGTACGCGATACCTGGCGATCGTTACGATTTATTCGCCATGTTTCGTGGTGATCCTTCAGATGGTTTACCGGGGGTTAAGGGCATCGGAGAAAAAGGAGCAGCGGTCATCGCTAACAACTTCGCTACCGTCGAGGATGCGTTAGCCGCAGCCCTTGAAGCTCATGAATCTTTGCCACCTGCGCTTGCAAAGAAAATCATCGCAGGTGCCGATTATCTTAAGATTGCCCCTAAGTTAGTACGTGTGGCTCGCGATGCTCCATTACCTAAGGTAGATCTCTCCCTTCCTAAGGCACCTGCAGATTTATCAGCTATCTACCAATTTAAGGAGCGTTACGCGCTAGGTGCGAGCGTTGATCGTTTGATCAGTGCATTAGGTTGGTAACACTTCTTCTTTCAGCACTTTCTGGAACTTTACTATCAGCTGCCTTTGAGCCAGTGGGGAAGTGGTGGGTAGCACCGATCGCGATCGCGGTCCATATGTATGCCTTATCGATCTCCACTAGAAAAGTTCTAACATCTTTCATCTTTGGTTTAACTCTCAATCTGATAGTTCTCCATTGGAGTAGCACCTTTGTTGGCTCGATTCCATGGGTGATCCTTGCGATCGGTTTATCCCTCTTCTATTTGCCGCTTGCTCTCGTATCTAAGTGGGGGATTACCGCTTATCCATTGATCTACATCCTGCTGGAAGAGGTTCGCAATCGTTTCCCTTTTGGAGGATTTGGTTGGGTGCGTATCGCCTTCACTCAAGCTGATGCTCCATATGCAAAGGTTGCAGCGATCGGGGGAGCAACGGCACTTTCAGCCGCGGTTGTCCTTATCGCACTTGTGATTTTCTATATTTCACATCGCAAAGTGTCGCTAATACCGCTTCTGCCTTTTCTTATTGTTCTCATTCCTGCTAGTACCACAAATGTCGGTTCAACAAATATCTTGATGATTCAAGGAAATGTTCCCCAATTGGGTTTAGATTTTAACTCTCGTGCTAAAGCGGTTTTCAACAATCATTTTGAACGGACACAAATGGAAATCGAGAAAGATTCCAATGTTGACTTTATTCTCTGGCCGGAAAACTCTGTTGATGTAGATCCATTTCTCAATTCTGATGTAAAGAAATCTTTGGATTCGATCAAGCAACCATTGATTATCGGAGCTATTGTGAATAAAGGAAATACGCTGCTCAATACCTCAATATTGTGGGGCGGAGAATTTCCAGAAACTTACATTAAGCAGCATTTGACACCATTTGGCGAATACATTCCGTTACGTTCCTTAGCCAGAGTTGTTTCGCCACTTGTTGATGAGGTTGAGGATTTTTCACCGGGAGACTCAGGTAAAACCTTTGAGATTGGCGCAATAAAGGTTGCTCCAGTTATCTGTTATGAGTTAATTGATGATGCTCTGCTGGAAAGAGCTGCAAAGAACTCCAATATTCTGGCGGTTCAAACCAATAGTGCGACCTTTGGAATGTCGGCAGAAAGTGCCCAACAATTGTCGATAACTCGCATTCGAGCTATTGAA
>JBEANK010000127.1:0-3620 GCA_041165485.1 Actinomycetota bacterium
CAATGTGGGTAGGTGTGCTCGTATTGCTGATGCTTATACAGAGCACCACTTGCCTTGAGCTCCTTCACCAAGGGCTTATCTGCCTCTTTGAAAAAGACTCCGCCAACAACTGGAACATCTGCGAGGAAGTGCCCATCAGGTGCAATGGGATTTACAACCGGTAATCCATAGCTACGACATACCGCTAAGTCATCCGCGCCAAAGGCGGGTGCTTGATGAACTAATCCAGTTCCATCCTCAGTTGTTACATAGGTTGCTAGAACCACAAAGTGAGCATCGGGAATTTCAATGTAATCAAATGGGCGCTTATATGTAACCCGCTCAAGCTCCTTGCCCAGCATAGTTTTTAGAATCTTTTTCTCGCCCTTAACGGTTTCGATCAAATTCTGTGCAACAACTAAAACTTCAGTACTTTCTTCATCTGTAACTTCGATGGCAAGGTACTCAACCTCTGGATGCACAGCTACTGCGGTATTTGAAACTAAGGTCCATGGGGTTGTAGTCCACACCAACAAGGATGCATTTAAAGCCGCGAGTTCACCTGATGTCACTGGAAAACGAACAAAGACCGATGGATCGGTAACTGTTTCATACCCTTGCGCTAGCTCGTGATCTGACAATCCTGTTCCGCAGCGAGGGCAGTACGGAGCAACACGATGATCCTGTACTAGTAATCCCTTTTTCCAAATCTCTTTCAGAGACCACCAAACAGATTCAACATACTCTGGAGACATCGTCCAATACGCTTCATCAAAATCAACCCAGAAGCCCATGCGATCTGTCATATCTGTAAATGCACTTACGTGACGTTGAACCGATTCACGACACTTGTCATTAAATGGTGCGATTCCAAATTTTTCAATATCGCCCTTGCCGGAAAAACCTAACTCTTTTTCTACAGCGATCTCTACTGGCAAGCCATGACAATCCCAACCCGCTTTACGAGTTACCTGCTTGCCCTTCATTGTGTGAAAACGTGGAAATAAATCCTTAAATACGCGGGCTTCAATGTGGTGCGTGCCAGGCATTCCATTTGCAGTAGGTGGACCTTCATAAAATGTCCAGGCAGCAGCACCTTCACGAGCTGCAACGGTTTTTTCAAAGATGGAGTTTTCGCGCCAGAACTTTAAAATTGAATGTTCGACGGCAGGCAGATCAACAGCTGCGGGAATGGCGCGAAATGACATAAAAAAACCCTCCAGAAAACCATCTCTGGAGGGACGATCGCTGCATTCACAGCTTTCGCGGTACCACCCGCCTTGCACACCGAGGTGTGCCACTTGATATCTCCCGTGCCGGTTCTACATGGGCGTGAACCCATTTCTTCCTGCAGGCTCGTGAGGTGATAGCCCCGTCAACGCCCTGTACGCGAGGTTCTTAGTGTAGTTGATTGAATCCTTAAAAAATAACCGTGGCGAAGTTGGTAGCGGTAGCCGTCAAGGCATAAGGTTCGCGACATGCCTAAGAAGCCAGTCAAGAAGGCCGCGGTTAAAAAAGCGGTGAAGAAGTCGGCTGTCAAAAAGGCGATCAAAAAGGTAACCCCTGTCAAGAAGGTTGCTAAGAAGGTTGCAAAAAAGGCACCTGCTAAAAAAGCTCCCGTTAAGAAGGCTGCAGCCAAGAAGGCAGCACCGGCCAAGAAATCTGCGGTCAAGAGCATTCCAGTAAAGAAAGCTCCGGGAAAGCCATTTCCATCAAAGACAACCCTTACCGTTGATGAGAAATCACAAACCGTTTCTGTATCAACAATTACAGCACCTGTTGTAGCACCGGTTATTGAAGAGCGTCGTTTAGTTATGCCGCCTCCACCACGTCCGGTCAAGAGCGGTAAGAAGATCGCACCACTCAAGCCAATCAAGGTTGCACCAACTCCAGTTGTCGTTAGCGAGAGTGAATCTCCATGGACAGCAGCGGAGATCAAGGCGATCCGTTCTGAGATCTCAAAGGAGCTCGATCGTCTACGTAAAGAGCTTGCAGTTGTTGAGCAGGAGATGGATGCCTTGATTCAAGAGTCTGGCGAAGGCGCTGGCGATGATCAGGCCGATGCAGGAACAAAAACTTTTGAACGTGAACATGAGATGTCACTCGTCATTAACGCACGTGACATGGTGCTACAGACCGAGCGCGCACTCGAGCGAATTGACAATAAGAGTTACGGAAACTGCGAAGAGTGCGGTTCTCCGATAGGTAAAGCTCGGCTACAAGTTTTTCCTCGCGCAACACTCTGCATGCTGTGCAAGCAGAAGGAAGAACGGCGCTAAAGGTGCGCAGATGGCGCACACTTTTTAGTGTTGCCTGGGCGGTTTGGGTTCTAGATCTAGCAACAAAAATCTGGGCGGTAAATAACCTTTCCTACAAGTCCAACATCAAAATTATTGGTGAGTTTTTTCAATTGACCTTTGTGCGAAACTCTGGGGCCGCCTTTTCCTTTGCTGCAGGTGCAACCATTTTCTTGTCTCTCTTTGGTTTGATTGTTATGAGCGCAATCTTGTACTACTCACCCCAAATCACATCCCGTGGCTGGGCTGTTGTATTGGGATTGGTTCTCGGCGGGATTCTCGGCAACATGGTGGATCGAATTTTCCGAGAACCAGGGCTATTACGTGGCCATGTCATTGATTGGATGCAACTGCCCAATTGGCCGGTATTTAACATCGCTGATACCGCAATTGTTACCGCAGCGGTTATTTCTATGGTCTTGACCGCCAAAAATATCCCACCCATAACAAAGGTAGGCTCACAACCATGAGTAACCGCGAATTGCGCACCTTATCGGTGCCAGAAGGAGTCGCGGGAGAGCGCATAGCGATGCCGAAATCAGATCGCGTAACTGCAGGTCAGGTCATTGATGTGCTGATGCCAGCACCCATTAATTCAGATCCAATTCCACTTACACCTCTCGAAGGATTGTCCGTAGTTTTTGATGATCAAGATATTGTCGTGATTGATAAACCGGTTGGATGTGCAGCCCATCCAAGTCCAGGATGGACAGGCCCAACTGTTGTTGGTGCATTATTGGCCGCGGGTTACACCATTTCAACATCTGGTCCAGCAGAGCGTCAAGGAATTGTTCATCGATTAGATGTTGGTACCAGTGGATTAATGATTGTTGCGAAGAGCGATAAAGCCTTTCATGTACTCAAGGATGCATTTAGAAATCGAACAATTGACAAGATTTACCACGCAATGGTTCAAGGTCACATGGATCCAACAACAGGAACAATTGACGCACCAATTGATCGTCACCCAAAAGAGGATCATCGTTTTGCGGTAATGGCAACGGGCAAGGAATCAATTACACATTACGAGGTCATCGAGTTTTATCGTGGTGTATCAATGGTTAAGATCGAACTTGAAACCGGTCGCACACACCAGATCCGTGTTCACTTTTCAGCGTTGCACCACCCGCTTGTTGGTGACACTACATATGGCGCAGATCCAGTCTTAGCCAAGAGTTTGCAGATGTCTCGACCTTGGCTTCACGCCGCAGAGTTACGCTTCGCCCACCCAATTACGGGGGAGGCGCTCAACTTCCACGCCCCATATCCAGCCGATCTCACACGCTCCCTGGCGTTGCTTTCCGACGCCGTTCTTCCGTAACCACTAATCTCGCCAATCATGTC
>JBEANK010000128.1:0-2796 GCA_041165485.1 Actinomycetota bacterium
CCTTGCTGCATTCCTGCCCTGGGGGAGTTCAGTACGGTAACGCCGTACGAGGGATCTGGTGTAATCATAGTTATACCCACCGATAGAGTTCTCCCCCTCAGGAGGATTCGCATAGCGGCCGAGTGCGCACGCTTGGAAAGCGTGTATAGGGCAACCTATCGAGGGTTCAAATCCCTCATCCTCCGCAAATTCTATTTCTTCCTCAACCCTTGGGGTGGGGATAACCTGATTAAGGTCGTCAGGCTCTTTGCCTAGCTTTACGGCATGCCCATAACAATTCCTAAATCCGTTCTTCTATCCCCCAAAGTGCCAAGTCTCGCCGTGGTCGGACTATTAGCTGCACAATTTCTTATCCTTCAAAGTATTGGAGGGGCTGAACCTGAATGCACTTTAAATGTCGAGAGGCCTCACTATTCGACAAGTTTGTTTGAAGATCAAAACATTAGTGCTATTAAATTGAACATCACCTCTACTTGTAATGTCTCGCAAAAATATACTCAGCTAAACGCATCCGTTCAGCAAATTAAGAGCGACCGAGAGATCACCGCATACTCATTTGTAAATCAAAGGAGAAACTCGACCGCCAAAGCACCTAACGTGGCAAACTTCAAGGAGCTCTTTGCTCCTTGTTTGAAAGGTATCTCCGCCTCGTACCGTGGCATCGCTCAGGGTTACGTTTACCTGGAAAATGGTAAAAAGCTGGCCGTTAAGGGTGACTCAGGAAAATTTGTAGCGGCAGGATGCCTCATAGGTGCACAATAAAGGTGTGAGTTATTTTGAAGAGTGCTTAACATCTGGTGGTCTTCTCTTCCAAGAAGAAAGAAGGGCGCTATATAAGTACCTGCTTGAAATAAACAAGGATTTTTATGTTAACCAAGCAAACCTGCTTCTAGACAAAGGTATTACAACCAGATGTATCGCTAATGGTGAAGCTACTTTTTTCCTTAAAGATAGAAAAGTCAATTACTCCGCAAGAGAGTTAAACTCTGATGAAATTCAATCTGAACTTCGAGAAATTAAATTGACCAGAATTAAGCGGTACAACATTAGAAAACTCGAGAGGTTTTTTGCACAGTGCGATGTCGACCTAATCTCGAACTTCCCTATTTCTGGACGAATTCCAAAGGAAGAATCAGGGTATGGCATTAATACATACCCCTTTTACACGCTTGCTTACTATTCAAATGGTGGAAACCCAATAAAGGGAATAGTTAAAAAACTTAGGACTAATGACAAGGAGATACTTACAAAACTACGAACTTTGTAAGCAGGATTAGATCTCCACGCCAATGAACTTGGTCTGCAAGAACTCATGAATTCCATCAAAGCCACCTTCGCGGCCCAAACCTGATTGCTTCACGCCACCAAATGGCGCAGCTGGATCTGAGATAACACCCTTATTGATCGCAACCATTCCAGACTCCATCGCCTCTGCAGTGCGCAATGCGCGGGTGAGGTTGGAAGAGAAGACATAACTAATAAGACCGAAATCGGTGTCATTAGCCATTTCAATTCCCTCTTCATCTGTATCAAAGATGACGATCGGAGCAACTGGTCCGAAGATCTCATGAAGCAGAATTGGATTGTCCTTTTCAACAATCAAAACGGTTGCAGGATAGAAAGCGCCATCGCCTTCTGGCTTAACTCCACCTACCTGAACCTTTGCACCCGCTGCAACTGATTGATCAACCAGCTCAGCAATCTTGTTGCGCTCCTTCATTGAGACAGATGCACCAAGAGTTGTTGTTGCTTCTGTTCCGCGGCCCATTACATAGCTGCTCATTGATTTAGTCATTTCAGCGATGAACTTATCTGCGATTCCGCGTTGCACGAAGATGCGGTTTGCAGATGTACAAGCAGCTCCACCGTTGCGCATCTTTGCAAGTGAAAGCTGTGGAATTGTTACTGCAAGATCCGCGTCATCATGAATAACAACCTGTGCATTTCCGCCAAGCTCCATTGAACAGCGAATTACCCGGTCTGCAGCTTCCTTTAGAAGAATGCGACCAACCTCTGTTGAACCTGTAAATGAAAGGTTCTTAACACGTGGATCGTGAAGCATTCTTGAGATTGCAGGTCCTGTCTTTTCTGGAAGAACCAAGTTAAGAACACCCTTTGGTAAACCTGCACGCTCCATCAAATCAACGATGTACATGGCAGTTAGCGGAGTTTCTCCTGCTGGTTTCAAAATCATGGTGCAACCTGCAGCTACTGCAGGACCGATTTTTCGAGTAGCCATACCTGCAGGGAAGTTCCACGGTGTAATAAGAATTGAAAGACCGATTGGTTCATGCGTTACAAGGATGCGCTTGTCACCTGAAGGTGATTTACGGAAATCTCCAGGTGTGCGAACAGTTTCTTCTGCAAACCAACGGAAAAACTCTGCTGCATACGTTGCTTCACCACGTGCATCTGGCATCGCTTTGCCGTTTTCGCGAGAAATCATTGTTGCGATCGCTTCATTTTCCGCGGTCATTAACTCAAAAGCTTTACGCAAAATTTCAGAACGGTATCGAGGTGCGGTCTTTGCCCACGCCTTTGCAGCTGCATCTGCTGCAGCGATTGCGGCATCACACTGTGCATCTCCGGCAAGAGCAACCTCGGCGATTACTGAACCATCGCTAGGATCGTAAACAGGTAACTTTCCAACTCCATCAACCCATTGGCCATCAATATATAACTGTGTATGCATGGTTAAAGCATACGCTTCAGGCGTAAAACAGTGAAGATTGTGCGGGCTGGGGTAGAGTGATGCTTATTAAGTTGCAGTAATTGCAATTAAAAGAGGAGTTTTAA
>JBEANK010000129.1:0-2781 GCA_041165485.1 Actinomycetota bacterium
GCCGCGTCTTCTCGAGCACTTGGTGAGTCTTCCGTAAGGTAGATATGTCGTGCACGTGGTTCGCCGGCAATTACGTTGACCCCGGTTAACAAAGGATTGTCCCGACCGATAATTATCTTTTCTTCAACATTAATCATTCCGTGATCTGAGGTAACCCAAATTCGAGTCCCCTTTGGAACTTCTTTCATGAGTTGCGAAACCATTTGGTCAATGGCAGAGAGTGCCGCAATCCACTTATCGCTTCCAACTCCATCGGAATGCCCTGCATTATCTAAATCATTTACGTACAAGTAAACAAAGGACGGAGTTTTCTGCAGTGCTTGTTTTGTTTCACTCACTAAGTCTGCAACAACATTTGCACCCTTATATTCGGCCCCACGAAATACTGCTCTGGTAAATCCCGAGTTTTCATAACGCTTTGCAGCAACATGGGTTACCGAGATTCCAACTTTAGCTGCACGCTGAAATAGTGTTTGGACTGGTTGCCAGTTTTCAGGATCAACACGTTCATCCCATTTCAAAGCATTGAGCAATCGACCACCACTGCGCGGAACTTGAACTGTGTACCCCAACATTCCATGAACACCCGGAAGTTCACCTGTTGTTAAGGTTGCCAGCGATGTCGCGGTTGTTGAAGGAAAAGATGTCTGCACCAAACCATGATTAAACATGCGGATCATGGTTGGCATCACATCTGCATACTGCGACAAGGTGTCAAAGCCAAAGCCATCAATCAGAAATAAAAGTTCACGTCCCATTGGCGATTGACCGACCGCTAGGTGATCAACGGCACTGTCCAACCCAAGGGATGAAAAGATAGATGGAGTTATCTGGGATAAATGCACGTGCGTATCTTCCCACGAGTGTGCACTAGAGTTTGGCTATGGAAAAAGCGATCAAGTTATCTGCTGAGGTTGCCAGTGCACTCAAGGCTGGAAAGCCCGTTGTAGCTCTCGAATCAACCATCATTAGCCATGGATTGCCACGTCCTTCAAACCTTGAGGTAGCCCTCGAATGTGAACGAATTGTTCGTGATGCAGGAGCGGTTCCAGCAACTATCGCATTACTCGATGGAAAAATCTTGGTCGGATTAGAGCGCTCAGAGCTTGAAGCGATTGCAAACCGTGACGATATTTCTAAGGCATCTATCCGTGACCTTGCGATTATCGTCGCACAAGGTAAAAGTGCTGCGACAACTGTTGCGGCAACTGCGCACATCGCAGCACTTGCCGGAATCCATATCTTTGCAACAGGTGGACTGGGTGGCGTACATAGAGGAGCTAATGAATCCTTTGATGAATCAGCTGATCTAACAGCACTAGCCAATGTTGATATGACCATGATCTGCGCAGGTGTGAAATCTATTTTGGATGTCCCCGCAACTCTTGAGCGTTTAGAAACTTTGGCGATAAGCCTTGTTGGATACAAGACAACCGCATTTCCTGGCTTCTACCTCACCGATTCTGGTTATACCCTTGAACACCGAGTTGATACCCCAGAAGAGATTGCAGCAATCATTAAAGCCCGCAAAGAAGTCGGCACATTGAGCAAATCACTAGTTGTCGCAAATCCAGTTGTGAAGGAAATGAATAAAGCGCTGCATGATGAAATTTTGAATTCAGGTTTAGAAAAAGCAGAAAAGCAAGGTGTTGTGGGCAAGGATGTAACTCCATTTTTGTTAGAGCACTTCCACACCACATCAAAAGGTGAGTCCCTTGCAATCAATACAGAAATCATCAAAGCTAACTGTCTCCTTGCTGCCCAGATTGCGGTAGCCCTTCAATGAAAAAGATCCTGTGTATCGGCGATTTAGCACTTGATGTAATTTCACAGCTGAAAGAGCCCATCAACTACGGAAATGACACTGCGAGTAAAATCTCGAGTCACCCAGGTGGTCAAGCTGCCAATGTCGCTACCTGGATCACACGAACTAATTCAAAAGCTCATTTAGTGGCTCGTACAGGCAATGATCCTGTTGGATTTGCACTTATTTCAGATTTGGACAAGTACGGAGTAGAACACCTCAATTTGATGCATAGCGGACGCCCTACGGGAGTTGTCGTTATTTTGGTGGATGCTAATGGTGAGCGAACAATGTTTCCGGACAACGGCGCAAACGCGGATTTAGAACCATCAGATCTTCCTCCATTAGATGACATTGATGGGGTGTATCTCTCGGGATACGCACTTTTAGACTTCCGCAGTCGTGAAGCGGTTCTAGAAATGATTAGAAAGATTAAGTCTGCGGGAAAACCAATCTTCTTTGACCCTACAACAACTGGTGCGATGAAAATCGTGAGCCGTGAAGAGGTTTTATCATGGGTTTCAATGATGGATGGAATTTTGCTCAACAGTGAAGAGGCTTTGTATCTTGGAGATTCAAAAGATGTTGTAACCGCTGAAGAAAATCTTACGCAGCACACACCACTAGTTGTTATTAAATTGGGTTCAAAGGGCGCAATGGCGATCAATGGCACCGATACAGCCAAGGTCTCCGCGGTTACGACCAATGTTGTTGATACAACAGGTGCTGGAGACTCTTTTGCTGCTGGATTTATTCCAAAGTGGCTAGAGACAAATGATCTGACTGCAGCACTCTCCGCCGGAGCTGCATTGGCTGCGAAGTGTGTTTCATCAGTTGGGGCGCGCCCTCCCCTAAATTAAGGCTGACTCTTGGCAGAATGCCCCAATGGCAACTGCGAAGACTCCCGCGAAATCTGCGGCAAAGGGTAAGAAACCTGCTGGACCAAAGCCCGGCGAGTACCCAGGAAAGATCGTTGA
>JBEANK010000130.1:0-2868 GCA_041165485.1 Actinomycetota bacterium
AACGCGGTGATCCGGGCGACTCTTCTAGTTATAAGGATAGAGCGAATAAGTACGAGAGGGAAATTATTTTTCCTCTGGCGCAGCTGTTATACGCCCAGCATGTGCAATCGCGGTGGGATCCTTCTTGGATTTGAGCAAGCTTGCCACGGTGGAAACTACAAGAATTAAACCGATAACAGACAAGCTTCCGACTGTAGGAATCTTTGGAACTTCATACCAAACCTCATGTAGGTAGGTCAGAATCAACTTAACTCCAATGAACATCAAGATGATTGAAAGTCCTAGGGATAGATAAATCAGCTTATCCAGCAAGCCCTTGAGCAAGAAGTACAAAGCACGCAAACCAAGCAGTGCAAAGGCGTTGGCCGCAAAGACTAGGAATGGCTCTTGAGTAACCCCAAATGTTGCCGGAATTGAATCAAGTGCAAACAACAGGTCTGTAGAAGCGATTGCAATCATCACGGTAAACATCGGAGTTGCAAGGCGCTTTCCATCAATCTTGATAAATGTTTTTGATCCATGGAATTCATCGGTCATGGCGATGCGCTTTCTCATGACCTTTACCAACTTGTTGTCCTCGGGGTTTGGATCCTCATCCCAGTGCTTGAACAAACCCACACCAGTCCAGATCAAGATTGCACCGAAGATAACAAATGTGAAGCTAAATGCGGCAAGTGCAGCTGCACCAACGGCGATAAAAATTCCACGAAGAACAAGTGCTAGTAGTACGCCAAACATCAAAATTCTTTGGTGATAAATTGAAGGCACAGCAAACTGAGCCAAGATAATGATGAAGACAAATAGGTTATCTACCGATAAAGATTTTTCAACAAGGTATGCAGCAAAGTACTCAGTTCCAAATTGCGATCCGGCTGTTTGCCACACCCAAATACCAAAGGCGATTGCAATTCCGATATAAAAAATTGACCAACCAGCTGCTTCTTTGAATTTAACCTCATGAGGCTTACGACTTACCGTCAGAAGATCCACAATGATCAGCGCCAAAATTGCACCGATTACAACAAACCACGTTGTTAATGAGACATCCATGTATTTCACCTATTTCGTTAAAGGGGCCAGGTGCCAAGGTCTCCCTCAACCACTTGTCATCAATTAACCATGTGGTCGCAGCTCCGGGATATTTCTATCCGTATTGACGAAGATGCCGAACGAGGTACTCCCCTTAACGTAGGTAAATAGTAGGTAGGGAGAAATCGGTGCGCAAATTGAAAGCCGACTTATTCCTGTTTTCACCTTGTGCTCAGCGTGCAGATACGCCACAGTTCACGAATGCAAACAGGTAGAAGCGTTGTCTATGCTCGAAATGGTGGGGCTGCGGCAAGCCAGCCACTCGCGGTAAGTGCCGCGATCAGTGTTCTTAAGCAGGGTGGTTCATTTATTGATGCCGCAATCGCATTGAGTGCGGTCATCTGTGTTGTCGAACCTGGCGCTTCTCACTTAGGTGGCGATGCATTTCTGGTAACCCACCATAAAGCAAGCAAGAGCAATCTTGCTTTTAACGGTAGCGGTGAAGGATCACATGCTGCCACCCCAGAAAACTACAAAGATGGAATCCCTCTGCATGGATATAAATCTGGAACTGTTCCTGGCTTAGTTTCAACCTGGTTTGAGGCACATAAGCGTTACGGAAAGTTGCCAATGGCAACATTGTTGGCACAAGCAATTGATTATGCAGAAAATGGCTTTCCGGCAAATACAGGTTTTGTTCGCAGAATTGCAGGCCATCTAGCAATTGCTCCAGATACACAAGTTTTCAAAAACATGGGTGTGGATGTGAATGTAAAGGTGGGCGAATTAGTTGTTCAAAAAGATTTGGCGCGCTCACTTCGCGAGATTGCAGAAGGTGGAAGAGCGGCGTTTTACGAAGGTCGTATTGCGCAGCAATTAGTTAATGGCTCGGATGGTTGGTTTAACCTTGCAGACCTTAAGAGCCACACAACTAGAGTTTTGGATCCGTTATCGGTTAAGTATCGCGACATCACTATTTATGGTCAGCCTCCTCCAACACAGGGAATGATATTGATGGAAGAGCTCTTGCTCAATGAGCGCTTCGATGTCGCCTCACTTTCAGAGGCAGATCGTATTCACATTGGTGTTGAAGTAAAGAAGATTGGTTTTGCCGATCGCAATGAGATTCTGGGAGATCCAGAGTTCATCGCTGTAAACACTGATCAAATCTTGTCCAAGGCTCATATCGATAAGCGTGTAGCCCACATTTCAATGAATTCAGCAGCCACAGATACTGCACCTGTTAATGAAGGTAGAGATACAACCTACTTTTTAGTGGCAGATTCTGAGGGTAATGCGGTCTCGTGGATTCAATCTGTATTCCATGGCTTCGGAAGTTCATGGGTAATTCCTGAAACTGGAATCATTTTGAATAATCGCCTAACTGGTTTTTCATTAGATCCACAATCCCCCAACATCATTGCGCCAGGTAAGCGACCTGCCCACACCTTGAACGCCTTTACCGCTGTGCGTGCAGATGGTTCTTTGTATTTAGTGGGTGGAACACCGGGCGCAAATATCCAAGTTCAAACTAATTTGCAGCTACTTGTAAATGTGATTGATCTGAAGATGAATGTGCAGGAGGCAACTGAAGCTCCACGTTGGCAACACTTAAATGCACCCGGTCAAAGCTCTGATGAGGAAAAAGGTCTTGGTGTGCTCGAGATTGAAAATCGTGTTCCGACCGCAGTTTTAGATGAGTTACGTGCAAAGGGACATGAAGTTCAGGCGTTTAAAAAGAAGACCTTTTCTTAGAGAGAGGCTAGAGCTTCCTCAAGAACGCTAAGTGCATCCTTCAAAAGCTCATCTGTAATAACAATTGGTGGCAAGAAGCGAACA
>JBEANK010000131.1:0-2729 GCA_041165485.1 Actinomycetota bacterium
CCGTTGTTTTTAATCTGATCGCGGTACCAGTAACCAGAATCTTTAATGATTCGCTTTTGCGTCTCAAAATCAACATGGACAATTCCAAAACGCTTGTCATAGCCAAGTGCCCATTCAAAGTTATCCATCAAAGACCACTGGTAGTAACCCTTTACAGGTGAACCCTGTGCGATCGCATTTGATACAGCCTTCAAATGTGTTTGTAGGTAATCAATACGACGCTGATCTGCAACGCGACCTGAAGCATCTGGACCCTCATCATATGCAACACCATTTTCAGTAATGAAAAGTGGTGGCAACTTGTCACCATGTTCCTTGTGCCAGCGAACAAGTAAGTTTTCCAAACCATGTGGTGTTAATGGCCAACCCATATCGGTCAGCGGACCACGTGGAGTCTCATCGATATCTAGATCAAATAACCCTGAAATAGAGTGCCATTCAGGCTTCCCACCCAGTGATTTACCGATGCGGTTATCAAAGTAGTAATTGACGCCAATGAAATCATTTTTAACCCGTGCCGCCTGCATATCTCCATCTTTAATGACAGAGGTCAGCTCATCTCCATAGGTATCGATCAAGATCTGCGGATATGTGCCATACATAATCGCATCCATCCAGAAACGATTTTGATGTGCATCGCCAATAGCTGCAGCATGTGCCTGAACTAGATCGCTTGGATCATCGGCAACATGGTTTGCTTGATTTAAGACCGGTCCAGTCAAGATATCGCTGCGCACTGCACGCATCGCATTTGTTGATGCCGCATGTGCCAACACCGTGTGGTGAGCTGCAGCAAATGCGGATCGACGATCAGTTATTCCAGGAGCATGAATTCCAATTCCATACCCCAACCATGCAACCACCCAAGGTTCGTTAATTGGTGAAAACTTTTTAACACGATCACCAAATCGTTCAACAACCGCGGTTGAGTAATCTGCAAAGTGATTAACGATGTCGCGATTTACCCAACCACCCTTGTCTTGCAACGCTTGTGGTAAATCCCAGTGATACAAAGTTGCTAGCGGTTCAATTCCAGCCTCTAGCAGACCATCAATTAAACGATCATAAAAATCAAAGCCACGCTCTTCGCGAACCCCATCACCCTTTGGAAACATACGAGGCCAGGCAAAAGAGAAGCGATACCCCTGAAGACCAAGCTCCTTCATGATCGCAATATCTTCTGGGTAACGGTGATAGTGATCATTAGCGACATCACCAGTGTCACCCTGTGCTACCTTGCCCGGAGTTTTACAAAATGTGTCCCAGATCGATGCACCACGACCATCTTCATAGGCTGCGCCTTCAATTTGGTAGGAAGAGGTTGCAGCACCCCAGAGGAAATCTTTAGGAAAAGTAGCCATGCCTGAAGCCTAAAGGGATTACCGCCGATTGTCAGTAAACTTCTGAAATGAGCCAATTACGCCAATATTCACGGGCCCGCATAGCGATTACCGTGGCGTTCATCGTCAATGGAACCATGGCCGGCACCTTTTACTCACGCCTGGCAGATATTAAAAAGGATCTAGATATCTCAAACAGCGCCTTAGGTATCGCGCTTCTAATCGTATCCGTTGGCGTCTTAATTGGTTTGACCTTCTCTGGTAAACAATCTGCCAAATATGGAAGTGCACCAATTACTTTGTACGGAACTTATGCACTTGGAACCTCAATTTTGTTAATGGGCCTTGCCACCAACTATCTAACTTTGTGTCTTGCATTTTTAATTATTGGTGCATGTCTATCAACTCAGGATGTGGCCATGAACTCCCATGCAATTGTTTTAGAGCATGAAGCTGATAAGCGATATATGAGCACCTTCCATGCCATGTTCTCACTCGGTGCATTAGGTGGGGGCTTGGTTGGTGCTTGGTTCTCACAAAACAGTATTCCACTGATGAAACATGTTGCATTTATAACAATGCTTACCTATCTCTCAACCTTTGTTGTCCGCAACTGGTTCCTACCAGCGGAATTAGATAAGCATCCATTTGAAGGCAAGAAAAAAATTAAGCGACCAAAACTATTTTTAATTGTTGGTTTACTTGGCACATGTGCTGCAATTGGTGAAGGCTCTGCCGGTGACTGGGGTGCAATCCTTGCTCGCGACACCTTTGATGCAACACCATTTATTTCAACACTTCCTTATATTTGCTTCTCTGCTGCAATGGTGATCGGACGCTTGTTTGGTGATCGTGCAGCCAGCAAGTACGGTCCAATGAACTTAATTGTTGGCGGCGGATTAATCGCAGGTGTTGGTTTAGGTGGCGGTTTATTAATCGGCGGAATTGGCGGCGTAATTTTTGGTTGGCTTGCAGCTGGCATCGGTTTATCAATTGTGATTCCAATGCTTTTTAGCCAAGCCGGTGAAATCGCCAAGACCCGCTTTGAAGGCCAGTTCGCTCCATCAGAGGGCGTCGCCATGGTTTCTGGCATCGCCTACTTCGGCTTCCTGGTCGGCCCACCAACCCTGGGCTTCCTCGGCGATGCGATCGGTCTTCGCTGGGCGATGCTCGTCCCAGCGGTTCTAGCGCTAGTGATGGCCCTCGGCTCCAAACCCGTCTTAGGGCCGAAGTAACGTAATAGATAAGTATGAATTTGCCCTATTCGGGGCTACCTCGCTTACACTTCGTCAGTCTCGCGCCTGACCCTCGATTTAGGGCGCCTGTAACTCCAACGGAGGAGAACCTATGCGTGCTTCAAGCACCGTATCACTGGTCCAAGTAACCGGA
>JBEANK010000132.1:0-3217 GCA_041165485.1 Actinomycetota bacterium
TTAATGCGTGATGAGCTTGGGTATCAATGATTAACAGTTCTAAACCGCTGGATGCAACATCAAATGGAATGTTCTTGGTAGAAAGATCCCGGCAATCTAAAAGCAATGCTGAACCTTGTGTAGCCATTAATGAAACGGATTGATCCATGATTCCGCAAGGAACTCCCACGTATTGATTCTCAGCTTTTTGAGTTAAGCGAGCTAACTCTTCAAGTTTAAATCCCAAATCAAAGAGGTGATTCATTGCCGTTGCAACTGAGCATTCAAGGGCGGCAGATGATGACAAACCAGCGCCCAGGGGAACATGACCATCGATCATGAGATCCACGCCAGATTTAACACCCATGGACCATAAGACTCCGAGTGCGTAACGCTCCCACTCACCTTTGAGCCCTGGCTTTACCTGATTAATATCAACTGTAACTACCTTGTTTCTGCGTTGAGCAGATGCGATGCGAACCGTTGAGTCATTGCGTTTTCTGACAGCAACCAGAGTTCGATCTTTAATTGCAAAGGGCAAAACAAAGCCGTCGCTGTAATCAATGTGTTCACCGATCAGATTAACTCGACCAGGTGCTGCGGCAACTAAATCAGGTTCTTCTCCAAAGGTCTCTAAAAACTTTTCTTCAATTCTGCTCATGATTAAGCCATTGAATGAAGGGTATCGGCGACCATTGTTGTCATATCTCGGATTGGTTCCCAGGCAAGCATTCTCTTTGCCTTTGAAATATCAGCGATGAGTACCGCTGGATCTCCAGCGCGACGTGGTGAATCA
The DNA here is from genome assembly GCA_041165485.1 of Actinomycetota bacterium. Lineage (GTDB taxonomy): Bacteria > Actinomycetota > Actinomycetes > Nanopelagicales > Nanopelagicaceae > Planktophila. The sequence goes on from JBEANK010000132.1 coordinate 776, forward strand.
ACAAATGGAATCTGATGCCCGATGGCATCGCTTGCAGCTTTTACTACTTCCCGAACCGAGTAACCAGAACCACTACCTAAGTTATAAATTTCATGTCCTGCCGCACCTAAAGAGTTAAGTGCCTTTATATGTGCATCAATTAAGTCAATTACATGAACATAATCTCGAATGCAGGTCCCATCGGTTGTTGGCCAATCAGTGCCAAAAATCTTTACTGGGTTTGCTTGTGTGCTGCGCAAAACATTTGGAATCAAGTGAGTTTCGGGGTTATGGCGTTCGGCAAGCCATCCGCGCTCTGCTTTCAGTGCACCTGCTACATTGAAGTAACGTAGGGAAGCTGCAGAAATTCCATGCTCTGATGCTTCTTTAGTAATCATGTGATCAATTGCTAACTTTGTTGCACCATATGGGTTGGTTGGGTTGGTTTCTGAGGTTTCAAGGATTGGGACAACCTTTGGTTCACCATAAGTTGCGGCAGAGGAAGAAAACACGATCTTAGTTATAGATTGCTTGTGCATTTCATCCAGCAAAATTCGAGTTCCATCAACATTGACCGAGTGATACAAATCTGGCTTTTCAACAGATTCACCAACAAGTGATTTACCGGCAAAGTGCATGACTGCGCTACATCCGTTGAGGGCATCTGCAACCTCAGTGGCGTTGAGCAATGATCCTTCTATGAAACGCACTCCGGCTGGCACGGTATCGGCATGGCCCATGCTGCAATCATCAAGAATTGAAATTTCAAAGCCTTTGCCTAGCAAAATCTCAACAGCGGTAGATCCAATGTAACCAGTTCCACCAGTGACAAGTACTCGCATTACAAAACCACTTCGCGGAGTTGAGCGGCAGATTGCTCTGGGCGCATATCCATAATGAAAGCACCCATCGCTGACTCTGATCCGGCTAAGTACTTTAACTTTCCTGGTGCACGTCGAACACTTGTAATCTGCCAATGGAGACGCAGCAGATCTCTTCCGACACGAACCGGAGCTTGATGCCAAGCAGCGATATATGCCATTTCAATCCCGAATACGCCATCTAAACGTCGAGTTACTTCAAGTGCGATTTCAGGAAATGCATTCCGATCTAAATCGGTAAGTTCAGTTAAATCTGCAACCGGGTTCAGAGGCGTGACATGAATTTCAAATGGATAGCGGGCAGCGTAAGGAACATAGGCAACCCAACGATCATTGCGGGCAACGATTCTCTCTTCATCCAAAAGCTCGCGCGCAACGACTTCGTCGAAGAGAACCTTGCCGGTTTCCTCGTTGTACTTAATTGCCGCTGCCAGCATTTTCTCTACACGTGGAGGCAGGTATGAGTAGGCATAGATCTGTCCATGAGGATGAGAAAGGGTTACGCCGATTTCTTCGCCACGGTTTTCAAATGGTGCGATGTGCTGAATAAAGCTTTCCTTTGATAATTCAGCGGTTCTATCAATCCACGCCTCTAGCAAAACCCGAACACGCTGAGCAGATAAATCCTTAAATGCATTTCCATGTTCTGCGGTAAAACAAATTACCTCGCACTTTCCAGCCGCGGTTCCTAAATCGGTGTCTGGGCCGACAATGTCAGGAAGCGCCCAATCTCCAACTGGTGGTCGCAACGAGGGGGAGCGATTGTCAAAGACAACGACTTCAAAATCTGATTCAGGGATCTCAGTTAAAAGTTCACCCGTAGTTGGGCACAGAGGGCACAACTCTTTAGGAGGCAAAAAGATTCTGCCTTGGCGGTGAGCTGCCATTGCGATCCACTCATTGACCAATGGATCTAAGCGAAGTTCACCAATTCCAGGTTGTTCCTCTTGAGGGCGAGCATCGAGAGCGGTACGCGCTTGGCCAGCGGTGTCGTAATAACGAATTGTTCGGCCATCTGCCATCTGGCGATCATTTCTGGTGACGCCGGCGTTAAGTTTTTTACTCTCGCTGCACTATTGAGCGCCCCTACATCTGCTTTGTTACTTGAAGTAGTAGATGGAGCGCTCATCATTCAACACTGGGGAGCACCTCTGCAGGGAGAGCTCGCATCGGTGCAAACAGCGATTCGCCCATCTATAGCAAATAGCTCGTGGGATGTTCCTCAATTTCCAGGAATTATGCGTGAAAGCTCTCGAGGATTTTTAGGACGTCCAACTTTGTCAGGACATCGCCAAGGAAAAGCGTGGTCAACAAAGTTTGAGGTAACAGATTTTCATCACAACAATAATCATGTCGCAATTACCTTGCGAGATTTTCATGCTGAATTAGAGGTTGTCATTTCTTTTGATCTCGATGCACACGGAGTCTTGACTCAAAAGAGTTCAATTAAGAACATTGGATCAACTGATTACACCCTCAACGAATACATCCATTGGCTTCCACTTCCAAAAGAAGCAACACAAACCTTAGATTTTGCAGGTCGTTGGTCAAATGAGCGAAACCCGCAGAGAAAAGATATCGC
>JBEANK010000133.1:0-2692 GCA_041165485.1 Actinomycetota bacterium
GTGTGCGCGCAGATTTGTCCGAGTACCTACCGCTAGGAGCACAGTTATGAGACGTCCCGATGGATTACTCAACCACAATGTTCTAGGTGAAGATAAAGGTCCACAAGATGCATGTGGTGTCTTTGGTGTCTGGGCACCTGGTGAAGAGGTAGCAAAGTTAACTTTTTACGGTCTTTACGCGCTGCAGCATCGAGGAACAGAATCTGCCGGAATTGCAACAAGTGATGGCGAAAGAATTCTTGTGTATAAAGATATGGGTCTAGTTTCTCAAGTTTTTACCGAAGGCGATTTAGCAACTCTTAAAGGAAACCTGGCTATTGGTCACTGCCGTTACAGCACAACAGGTTCAAGCACCTGGGTCAATGCTCAACCAACCCTGCGCCCAACTAAGTATGGAACGCTGGCTTTAGCCCACAACGGCAATTTGACCAACACCGGTGATTTAGCTGAATTAGTTCAAAAACTTGAAGCAAGTTATACACGTGGTGCGACTACCGATACCGAGATTATGACCGCGTTAATCGCTTTGCAGGATTCAAAAAATGTAGAAGCAAGCGCGTTAGCTGTGCTGCCTCAACTTGAAGGTGCTTTTTCATTGGTGTTTATGGATGAACACACCTTGTATGCAGCACGTGATCGACATGGCGTTCGCCCATTAGTTCTTGGAAAGTTAGAAACTGGGTGGGTTGTTGCATCAGAAAGCGCCGGCCTAGATATCGTTGGCGCGGCATTTGTGCGCGAGATCGAGCCTGGTGAATTTATTTCGATTGATGCCAATGGTGTTCGTTCTCAACGATGGGCAGAGGCACAGCCAAAGGGATGTCTCTTTGAGTATGTCTACTTAGCTCGTCCTGACACAACTATTGCCGGAAGCGGGATTCACAAAACGCGAGTTGCAATTGGTGCACAACTTGCCAAGGAGCAACCTGTGGAGGCTGATTTGGTGATTCCGGTACCTGAATCTGGAACACCTGCTGCAATTGGTTACGCTAAAGAATCTGGAATTCCTTTTGGAATGGGATTAGTTAAAAACTCCTATGTGGGGCGAACTTTTATCCAGCCATCTCAAACCATTCGCCAGCTAGGCATTCGCTTAAAGCTCAACCCTTTGCGCGAAATTATTGAGGGCAAGCGGATCGTTGTCGTCGATGATTCGATTGTTAGAGGAAATACACAACGTGCAATTGTCCGAATGCTGCGCGAAGCTGGTGCACGCGAGATCCACGTTCGAATCTCATCTCCTCCGGTTAAATGGCCTTGTTATTACGGCATCGACTTTGCTTCACGTGCTGAATTAATCGCTAATGGGTTGGATGTTGAAGAGATTCGCAGATCCATCGGTGCCGATTCCTTAGGGTATGTATCTCTTGAAGGCTTGATTTCCTCTACCGAAGTACCCTCAGAAAGGTTATGTTCTGCTTGTTTTACAGGTGAATATCCAATTCGCATCCCCGAGGATTTATCTGAAGGAAAGATGCGCCTAGAAATCACGGAAGCGCACGGTCACTAATGTCTACCTATAAAGATGCTGGCGTTGATATTGATGCAGGAGATCGCGCAGTTGAGTTGATGAAAGCATCGATTGCTAAAGCTTCACGACCTGAGGTCATGGGCGGTATTGGAGGCTTTGCTGGATTGTTTGATGCAAGCAAGTTAAAGGATATGAAACAACCATTGCTTGCAACTTCTACAGATGGTGTTGGAACAAAAACGGAAATTGCTCGTGCACTGGGTAAGTACGACACCATCGGCGAAGATTTAGTAGCGATGGTCGTAGATGATTTAGTTGTTTGCGGAGCTGAACCATTATTCATGACAGATTACATTGCAGTTGGAAAAGTGGTTCCGGAACATATCGCAGATATTGTTGCCGGAATCGCCCGTGGTTGTGCAAAAGCAAATACAGCATTAATCGGCGGAGAAACAGCAGAGCATCCTGGTTTGTTGGATGATGATGAGTTTGATGTGGCCGGTGCTGCCACTGGTGTTGTAGATGCGGAGCGTCAATTAGGTGCGCATCGAGTTAAGGCTGGCGATGTAATTGTCGCAATGCCATCCAGTGGCTTCCATGCAAATGGTTACTCGCTTGTTCGACACATTATTAAAACAGCAGGTTTAAGCCTGTATGCCAATGTCAGCGAATACGGTAAGACCTCGGGCGAAGTATTTTTAACTCCAACTGAGATTTATACCCTTGATTGTTTAGCATTGATCAAATCGATGCCAGAACATCTTCATGCTTTTTCACACATCACTGGTGGTGGAATCGCAGAAAATACCGCGCGTGTTATTCCAGAACATCTAACAGCAACTTATGATCGTTCCACGTGGTCACTTCCTGTTGAGATGGAGTTCATGGCCGCAATGGGCGGAGTTCCCCAAGCCGATATGGAGCGGACCTGGAACTGCGGCATCGGCATGAGCGCATTTGTTGATCCATCTGTCGCGGATCTGACGCTGCGCTCCTTGGCTGCGAGAGGGATGAAAGCCTGGGTTGCGGGGGTGGTTTCTGAGCGGGAGGGCTCAAATCCACGCTCAACTTTGGAGGGCGCCTACAAGGCGCGATAACCTACCTCCCTGACGCATAGCAATGAGTGAAGGAGGTCGCCCATGGGTCGCGGCCGCGCAAAAGCAAAGCAAACTAAAGTTGCACGCGATTTGAAGTACAACGCGCAAGATATGGATCTAGATC
>JBEANK010000134.1:0-4677 GCA_041165485.1 Actinomycetota bacterium
TTAATCAATCTCACTATCGCTCTGCTTGCAACAAAAAGGTATTTAACTAAGTCGGAAATATTTAGATCGGTTGAAGGCTACGAAGGTAGCGCAGAGACCAAAGAAAGAATGTTTGAACGTGACAAGGATGATCTACGTTCACTTGGCATTGAAATTGAGGTCGGAAGTTTTGACCCACTCTTTAATGATGAGGCCGGCTACCGCATCAAGCAAGAGAAGTACCAGTTAAATCTTGGCGCAATCACATCCACTGAAGTTTCACTTTTGTCACTAGCGGCACAAGCCTGGCAAGGTGCATCATTTGATGAAGCGGCACAAAAAGCTCTGCTGAAATTGAACTCTATGGGAGTGCCAAGTGATTCACTCTCGCTGCCGACCGCAGCACATAGAATTAGTGATGGTGGAGGAGATTTGCCACGCATAACTAAAGCTATTGCCGAGCAGCAGCTGATTACCTTTACCTATGTCGATGCACAACTCGATAGACACGAACGAAAAGTTGTTCCTGTCGGTTTATCCTCACGATCTGGCTTCTGGTATGTATCCGGGGTAGATCAAGAGATTCAAGAGATTCGCACATTTCGGATAGATCGTATCGAAGGCGAAATAACCGCAACCAAAGGACCGAAAGATTTTGAATTGCCACAAAATTTTGATCCTGCGAGAGTTTTTGATGGGAATGCATCACAGTCATTTGCAATTATCGATGTAAGAAAAGGTAAAGGCACCTCGCTTCGTGCATTGGCAACTTCTACCCAATCATTGGGGGAGTGGGATCAATTAAAGCTTCCGATCTACAACCTCAACACCTTGGCCTCATTGGTTCTCTGGCATGGTATCGATGTCTATGTTCAAGAGCCTATAGAGCTCCGAGATTTGATCATCGCGCAACTGGAAACCTTGGTGAACAACCATGGGTAAGAATTTCTCCGCACCTTTAGAACGTACCGCTCGACTATTGGATCTTGTTCCCTATATCAATACACATCAGGGGATAGCGCTCAAAGATTTGGCCGCAATCTTTGAGGTTAGCAATGCGCAGATGGTTAATGATTTAACAACCTTGTGGATGTGCGGCCTTCCTGGGTACACACCTCTTGAGTTAATGGATCTAGATTTCGAGTCAGGCTACGTCACCATCACTAACGCTCCAACATTGGCAAAACCGCGCTCAGTTACCTTTGATGAAGGTGTTGCACTTATTTTGGGATTAGATCTGCTTCGGGCATCGATACCAATAGACAGAAGTGACTTACTTGAACGGATCGACTCCTTATCTGCCAAGTTGTCCTCGATAATCAATTTGAATTCAACCTTTTCCGTAATAGCACCGGTTAATCAAGGTGTCTCTGCGGCAATCGATGGAGCCCTGGCTTCTCGTTCCAGCCTTGAGATTGAATATCACTCTATGTACCGAGATGAAATTACTCAACGCACCATCTTTCCACTAGAAATTATTCAAATCGAAGGTCAACAGTATTTGAGTTCATACTGTTATTCCGCATCTGATTTCCGTCAATTTAGATTGGATCGAATTCAAAAAGCGGTAATTACACAAGAGTCCACTACCATCCCAGAAGATGCAACCGACACTCAAACGATAAATTCTCGATTGAAACTCTTGAAACCTACTCGTGAGATAGCAGAACGATTTAGCCGACAGGATTTGAAAGCTGGCTCTGAATTTGATTTTCAGACCTACTCTCAGCAATGGTTAGAGCGATCCATCCTTTCCTCAGGTGATTGTGTGGCCTTACTGACACCCCCTGAAATCCGAGCATCGATAGCGCAGATGGCTCAATCGATGCTGGATCGTTACAAAGCAGAGTAAAACTATCTACAGTTTTTAGGCTGACTGGTGTAACCTTTGGAGAAATATCAGCCAAGGAGTAGTTACTATGAATTTAGGTCCAAGAGAGATCGTTATTCTTTTGATCGTTGTCCTCGTACTTTTTGGTGCCAAGCGCCTTCCCGATTCAGCCCGTTCACTTGGTCGCTCAATGCGAATCTTCAAGAGTGAAATGAAGGAAATGAAGGCTGACGACGTAACAATCGAAGAAGACGGCAAAACAGAGAAGTAATTCAATGGCATCTTCAAGCGAAGCTAGGATGCCGCTACTCGACCACTTACGAGAGTTACGCAAGCGTTGGTGCGGGTTGGTATTTCTACAACCCAATCATCGCGACCTTGGCGAGCCCGGTATGTGATTTGAAAGCAGCGCAACAATCCGGTGCGGCTAGTTGTGGAGCGTTGTATATCAGCGGTGTCTTAGGTCCCCTCGATTTACAGATCAAAGTCGCTTTATTAACCGGTGTCATCGTCTCTGCGCCCTTCTGGCTGTATCAACTGTGGGCATTCATCGCGCCAGCTCTGCATAGAAAAGAGAAACGAACCAGCATTCTCTTTGTTGCTTCCGCGACGCCATTTTTTGCTATGGGCGCCACCTTGGGCTATTTGATCTTGCCAGTTGCAATTAAGGCACTTTTTGGTTTTACCCCCAATGCGATTAGCAACCTGGTGAGATTTGATGATTATTTGGATTTCGTACTTCGACTCATTCTATTTGTTGGTTTAGCTTTTGAACTTCCCATCTTTCTCTTAACCTTTAATCTGATTGGTTTCCTTAGAGGTAAAACAATTTTGAGGCCATGGCGTATTTGGATTTTTGTTATCTTTTTCTTTGTAGCAGCCTTGTCACCAACGGCAGATCCTCTGAGTATGGTGTTGCTATCAGCCCCATTGATCCTGTTTTACTTTATGGCAGGGCTGATTGCGGTCTTGGTCGATAAGCGTCGGGATAAGAAACTAGAAATGGTCGAAACCGGCAGTATGTCGATTGAGGCACCAACCTCTATCAAGGAATAGCCGATAGGGTCATCCCATGTGGGCTCTGGTGATCAATCCTGTCTCAGGTCAGGGAAAAGGAACCACAGTTGGCACTTACGTCGCAGGGTGGCTTACGCAACGGAAAATTTCTTACACAATTATTACGGGAAACTCATCAATCGCCCTCACAGATCACCTGACCTCATTTATAGAAAAGAATCCAGAATGTGACGGGGTAATCGCTGTTGGGGGAGATGGTTTGCTTCACATCATCTTGCAGCGGGTTGTTCCTTCACAGATCCCATTTGGAATAGTTCCTGCCGGCACAGGAAATGATTTTGTACGAACACTTGGCTGGGATCTTGACCATATCGACGCCCAACTCGAAACCATCACCTCAACACAGCCAACTCCAATAGACCTTGGTTTAGTTGATGGCGAATGGTTTGGCGCGATTCTTTCAACAGGCTTTGATTCAATAGTCAATGAAAAGGCAAACACCCTGAACTGGCCTAAAGGGCCCATGAAGTACAACGCCGCAATTGCAATTGAACTACCACGATTTAAGCCACGCCATTATGAAATAACCCTTGATGATCGCACCATTTCCACAGAAGCGATGCTGATTGCCGTTTCCAATGGACGTTCCTATGGCGGAGGCATGTTGGTTTGTCCAAACGCATCTATCTCTGATGGGCTCTTTGATGTCATGGTTCTACATCCCATCTCAAAGATTGAGTTCCTCAGAGTTTTCCCACGTGTCTTTGCCGGAACCCACATCACCCACCCAGCGGTAGAAATAGTCAGAAGCAGAACGGTAAGGATTGAATCTAAGGCGGTTGCATATGCCGATGGAGAACGAATTGGTCAGCTACCTGTGGCTGCTGAATGTATTCAAGGCGCGATCAAAAGCTGGGTCGCATGACAACACCGGCAGAAAAGTATGCGGCGGCGAAAATGCGGGGCCAGCATCCAATCACAACTGAATTTCTCTTAACCTTTGATTTCGAGTTTGATCCATTTCAAATATCAGCATGCCATGCGGTTGAGGATGGCAAGGGTGTTTTAGTAGCAGCTCCAACTGGGGCAGGAAAAACAGTTGTGGGCGAGTTTGCTGCTTACTTTGCACTTCAAGCAGGCAAGAAGTGTTTTTATACAACGCCGATCAAAGCGCTTTCCAATCAGAAATACTCTGAATTTGTTGCAAAGTTTGGCGAGGATCGAGTTGGACTTTTAACTGGAGATACCAGCATTAATGGTGAAGCCGATATTTTGGTAATGACAACTGAGGTGCTGCGAAACATGTTGTACGCAGGTTCCAACACCCTCACAAATTTGGGGTGCGTTGTGATGGATGAGGTTCACTACCTGGCTGACAAGTTTCGTGGTGCGGTGTGGGAGGAGGTGCTTATTCACTTAATGGAGAGTGTTCAGGTCATATCGCTGTCAGCAACGGTCTCTAACGCTGAAGAGTTTGGTGAATGGTTAGGTGAAGTTCGAGGCGAAACTGAGGTAATCGTTAGCGAAATTCGCCCCATCCCACTGTTTCAACATGTGTTAATCGGTAGCCGATTAATGGATCTCTTTGAGCAACCGGGCAGGATCAACCCAGAAATCCTGCAACGTGAAAGAGAGGCGATTAGACGTTCATCATTAGGTCGAAACCGTCGTGGTCGTTTTGCCGAGCCATCAGATCGTATGAGCCGTGCCGACATAATCGAAAAGCTTCAGCGTGAAAATCTCTTGCCTGCAATTACCTTTATCTTCTCAAGGGTAGGGTGCGATGCAGCAGTAAAACAGTGCTTGCATGCGGGATTGCGTCTTACCTCACCAGAAGAGAGAGTAGAGAT
>JBEANK010000135.1:0-2653 GCA_041165485.1 Actinomycetota bacterium
GAGCATGACCAAATCACTTGAGATTGGGAAAAGCATCATTCCGGAAACGGCAAAAAGGGTAAGTGGATAAACCTCGGTGACTTGGTTCCCAGCTTGTGCAGCTTCACGCTCTTCTGCAGATCCCGGAAGAGCTGCAGCGAGTGGGGTGAAATGCTCTGTATCTGCAATTAAGAAGATTGAAATTATTGCAATAACAAGAATTGATCCCTGCAGAAGAACCGCTGGACCATCAATCACAAGTGATCCCATTGCTGGAGTTAAAGATTGTTCTCCCCGAATTCGCCACACCTGAATGAGAGAAAGCATGAGTGTTCCAAGAGTCAGCGTTAACTGAACTACTGGGCGCAGAGCCTTAGAGACAAATGCCTCCACAAGAACTCCAATGAGCGCTCCACCAAGCAAAATCAAGATTGGCGAGAGTAATGTGTAGGAAAGAACTGGTGCTGTAAATGTCATTACTTGTCCCCAATACTTGGTACAGGATCAGAGAATCCCATTTGAGAGATCACATGCTTGGCTGCGGGGTTGATTACATTTAATAATGGTGATGGATAAAAGCCCAATACAACAATAATTGCAATTATCGGTGCGATTGCTAGCTTTTCACGTAAGTTGAGATCCTTGAGGTTTTCATTACCTGCAGTTGTTGGACCATGCAGCGCTTTTTGTACGGGTATCAAAATGTAGAGCGCAGCTAAAACAATTCCAAAGGTCGCAATGATTGCGTGGACTGGATAACGAGTAAATGTTCCAACGAGAACAAGAAACTCGCTTACGAAGCTAGAAAGTCCAGGCAATGCTAGAGATGACATTCCTGCAATAAAGAAGCTCCATGCCATGACAGGAGTAACTCGTTGCAAGCCACCAAAGTCAGAGATCGTTGAAGATCCGCGACGTGCAATCATCCAGCCAGCCACCAGGAATAGCGCTGCGGTGGAGAAACCATGGTTAAACATGTACAAAGTTGCCCCACTTTGAGCCTGGCTTGTCATCGCAAAGATTCCCATCGTGATGAAGCCAAAGTGAGAGATCGATGTGTATGCGATCAATCGCTTAATATCTTTCGCGCCAATAGCAAGGAAAGCACCGTAAACAATTGAGATAACAGCCAAGATCATAATCAAAGGTGTGAATGTTTTACTTGCCTCTGGGAACAAGGTGAGGCAGTAGCGGATCATTCCAAATGTTCCGACCTTATCGAGAACACCTAGCAACAAAACAGATGTGCCTGGAGTTGCCGATTTTGCTGCATCTGGCAACCAGGTGTGGAACGGCCATACCGGTGCCTTAATTGCAAATGCGATAAAGAATCCAAGGAATAACAGGTTCTGAGTTGTTGAACTCATTTGAAGTTGTGAAAGCTTGTCGAGATCAAATGTGTGTCCGCCTTGAGCGCCTGACATCACATACAAGGCGATGATTGATGCGAGCATCAATAATCCACCAAATAATGAGTACAACAAGAACTTAACAGCTGCTGCAGAGCGCTCTCCTGTGCCGTATCCTCCAATAAGGAAGTACACCGGAATTAGCATCGCTTCAAAGATCACGTAAAACAAAAAGAGATCTGTTGCTGCAAATACACCGATCATCATTGTTTCAAGAACAAGAATCAGAATGTAGAAAGTCTTAACGCTCCAACGTCCACCGTGCGCTTCATTCCATCCTGCAAGCACAACAACTGGGGCGAGGATTGTTGACATCAAAATCAAAACTAGGGCGATTGCATCGACACCTAAGGCGAAGTTAATTCCAAAGCTTGGAATCCATGCGTAGCTTTCAACAAATTGCAGATCGACATTGTCTCGTTGGAATCCAACCGCCATTGCAATGGTTGCTGCCATTACTACAAGTGTTGTTCCTAGCGCTGCTTGCTTTGCAGCTTTTTCATTGCTCTTTGGAAGGGCAGAGATAATGACTGCACCTGCAAGAGGTAGAAGCATTAATAGTGATAACCACTTCATTACTGAACCACCACCCAAATAGCTGCGATTAAAGCAATTGCGCCAACCAAAATCATTGCTGCATAGCTGCGAACATATCCATTTTGAAGGCCACGAAGCGCTGACCCTGAGCCCATAGCTAGCTGACCCACGCCACGAACTGCCCCATCGATAACAACATCATCTGCTGCAACCAATGTTGTTGTTAAAGCTTGGCCAGGACGCATGAATACAGCTTCATTGAAGCGATCTTGCATCAAATCCTGACGTGCAATCTTTGTAAAGATTGAAACATTTTCAGGGGCAACTGACGAAACATCTTGACGTGCATACTTAAAGAATGCGATCGCAACACCGATGGCAACCATGGTCAACGCCATTGCAGATACAACGATTGGCTCAAGTAAATGATGCTCATGCTCTGCATGGTGATCAAATAGTGGGTGCAACCAGTTTTCCAAAGCATCCCCACGTGAAAGTAGGTAACCAGATGAAACTGATCCAATAGCAAGAACAGCCATTGGTAACCACATGAGCCATGGGGACTCGTGTGGATGTGCATCATCATCCCAACGCTTTGTTCCGGTAAAGGTCAAAATCATTACGCGGGTCATGTAGAAGGCGGTAATTGCCGCTCCGATCAAAGTAGTTACACCAAGAATAATTCCCTTGGCTCCCCCAGCGTTAAACGCTGTTTCAATAATCATGTC
>JBEANK010000136.1:0-3683 GCA_041165485.1 Actinomycetota bacterium
TATTCTCTATTAAGGCTTCAATACAGGAGCGCCAGCATCAGTTGCTAGCCACTTATCTGTAATTGCTGCCAATGTGCCATCTGCAGTGATTGCATCAACTGCGCCAGATACACATGAAGTCAGCTTGCTTCCCTTAGATAGCAAGAGACCAAATTGATCACCTGAACCGGTTGATGGAAGCTGACCAACGATGATTCCGTTTGGAACTTCAACGCCTGATAGGTAGAAAGCAGTTGGTAGATCAACTACTAGACCATCAATCTGCTTGTTCTTGAGCGCTGAAACACCTGCTGCGTTGTCATTGAATACCTGTGGTGTCGAACCAATTTGGGTTTCAATAGCATCAAGTGAAGTTGTACCAACAGCTGCTCCAAGCTTTGCGCCCTTAAGCTCTGCAATTGATGTCTTTCCATCAATCTTGCTTCCCTTGAATGAAACTATGGCCTGAGGTGCTGTGTAGTAAGGAGATGAGAAGTCAACAGCATTCTTGCGCTCTTCTGTAATTGAGAATTGCTGCAAATTGAAGTCAAAGTTCTTTTCGCCTGGTGTTACAGCTGAATCAAATGTTGTACGTACCCAAGTTACATCTGCTGCATCAAATCCGAGTTGCTTTGCAACTGCGTATGCAACCGCACCTTCGAAACCATTTCCAGTCTCTGGTGCATCATCAATGATCCATGGGTAGTAAGCAGGCTCACCTGTTGCAATAGTTAGTTTGCCTTCAGTAATTGTTGCAAGATCTGCCTTTGCACATGATGCCGCTTCAGATGTTGCTGAATCTGATGAAGAACATCCTGAAAGTGTTAACGCTGCTGCAATAACAACAGCTGAAAATATTCCGAAACGCTTTTTCAACGTAATCTCCTAATGTGTCAGGGGATCATCACTAACCAAACTAACGGGTTAAGTGCAGTTAGTTAGACCCACGCTTGCCGATGATGGTGTCTATCGGCCTGGTCTTCACCCGGAGCACCCCGCCGCGGTGGAGGGTTGCCGTCCAGTTAGCCGGGGCTTGATGCTGGAACTCGTGACCATGTTATTGATGGGTGTATGAGTTGTCGACTTGCAAATGAGATGCAGATAATTGATAGTCAAATAAAGCTGTGGTGGCGGGTGAAGGATTTGAACCTTCGAAGGCAGAGCCGGGGGATTTACAGTCCCCTCCCATTGGCCGCTCGGGCAACCCGCCAAGGTCGAACAAGTGGATACCTTAGGCGGGTACACGCACAAAATGCGTTTTGAGAGTGAAGGAGCCTTCAGATGGCAGCAGATAGCAGTTTTGACGTAACCTCCAAGATCGACCGTATGGAGCTCGATAACGCTATTAATCAGGCGGTTCGTGAGATTGAGACCCGCTTTGATTTCAAAAATACAGGTTCAAAAATTGAACTTGAAGGTGACAAGGTTTTGATTGAAGCAGATACTGAAGAACGGGCTAAAGCAGCGCTAGATGTAGTTAAGGACAAGATGATTAAGCGTGGAGTTTCGCTGAAGCACCTTGATGCTGGAGATCCACAGTTATCGGGCAAGATTTACAAGATTGCTGCTCCTTTAAAGGAAGGCATCTCAACTGAGAATGCAAAGAAGATTGCAAAAAAGATTCGTGATGAGGGTCCAAAGTCAGTAAAGACTCAAATTCAAGGTGATGAACTACGAGTTACCTCAAAGAGCCGCGATGATTTGCAGGCGACAATGGCCTTGATCAAAGATGGTGGTTGGGACTTTGCTGTTCAATTCACGAACTTTAGATAATTGAGTAAAAACAAGCTCGGCCTTTTATTTGGTATCAGTGCATACTCACTTTGGGGTGCATTCCCTTTGTACTGGCCGCTACTTGAACCAGCCAATCCCCTAGAGATCGTTTCGCATCGCGCGGTATGGACATTGGTTTTCTGTTTTATTGTCTTGGCCGCAACTAAGGCGCTTAAATCAACACTTGCTACTTTAAAGCGACCAACCATTGCCATCAAACTCTTTCTTTCATCTATGTTGATCTCGATTAATTGGTTGGTTTATATATGGGCGACTAATAATGAGCATGTCGTTGAAGCATCACTAGGTTATTACATCAACCCATTGATCATCATTGGCTTTGGTGTAATCTTTTTAAAAGAAAAGATGCGTCCCTTGCAATGGGCATCGGTTGCAATTGCATCCATAGGAGTACTAGTACTGACCGTTGATTACGGGCGCTTGCCTTGGATTGCCTTAGCGTTAGCAATTTCCTGGGGAAGCTATGGCCTGATCAAGAAGCAATTGGGGCTGGGTGCACTTGAAGGACTTGCGATCGAAACCCTTATCTCCTCGGTTTTCTACCTGGCGTACCTGCTTTATATAGGCAACCAAGGCACCGGACAGTTTGGACATAGTTGGGGTTTAACCGCACTTCTCATTAGTGCTGGTGCAGTTACTGCAATTCCGCTTCTGCTCTTCAATGGTTCAACAAACAGACTTCCATTTACAACAATTGGTTTACTTCAGTACATAACTCCTACATTGCAGTTTTCAATTGGTGTTTGGGTACTAAATGAGGATATGCCGACTGCACGCTGGATCGGTTTCTTAATAATTTGGGCAGCGCTTGTTGCTTTGGCTTTTGATCTGGTTAAATCAAGCAGAGCGGTCAATAACAGCGTCGCATAGAGACATGAGCGCACCAGTTGCATCATTGATTGGCAATGGACCAAGGGCGCTACGTGCTTCTTTGGCTATCATAAATAATTGCTGGCGTGATTCATCAAGTGCCTTGTGATTTCGAAGTGCGGCTAAAACCTGCTGCACGGTGGCTTCATCTTCAATCGGAGCGCTGAGCAACCTCTTAAGATCGGCATCTATTGGATCACTTGATTTCATGACATTCAAAGTTACCAGTGTTGGAACACCCTCACGAAGATCCGTCCCAGGAGTCTTGCCAGATTGATTTGATTCACTTGCGATATCAATAACATCATCTGCCAACTGGAATGCAACACCTATCTTTTCACCAAATATTGTTACTGTGTCGGTAATTTCTGAAGGTGCACCCGAGATCATTCCGCCGTAACGTGCAGATGCTGCGATCAATGAACCAGTTTTATCCGCGACAACTTTTAGATAATGCTCGAGTGGGTCTTGCCCAGGGTTTGGTCCCTGGGTTTCCATAATCTGTCCAATAACCAAGCGCTCGAAGGTGCGTGCTTGTAAGCGAACAGCCGCAGGTCCCAAATCTGCTAACAAATCTGAGGACTTTGCAAAGAGAAAATCTCCGGTCAAGATTGCGATTGTGTTTCCCCAACGCATATTGGCACTTTCAACTCCGCGACGAAGTGGTGCCTCATCCATAACATCATCGTGGTACAGGGTTGCAAGGTGAGTAATTTCGCAAGCGACAGCTGCGGCGATGACACCTTCGCTCGCTGGATTGCCATATTGGGCGGTTAAAAGGGTCAATAAGGGGCGCAGACGCTTGCCTCCAGCGGCTACAAGGTGGTTTGCGGTCTCATCTACAAATGGATACTCGCTACGGGTATGACTGCGTAGCAAAGATTCAACCTGCGCCATTTGGCTTATTAGTTGCGCCTCTAAGGCTGGTGCAACATTGGGAATGCCAAAAGTGGACATTATCGAATGAAGATAGCTAAGTCAGTAATGAAATCAAGTACTGGAGCTGGATAGATTCCCAAAACCAATGTGATTACCGCAGA
>JBEANK010000137.1:0-3286 GCA_041165485.1 Actinomycetota bacterium
GGCACACTCACGCTTGTAAGTGGGTGGTGAGGGACTCGAACCCCCGACCCGGTGATTAAGAGTCACCTGCTCTACCAACTGAGCTAACCACCCGAGGCATCCAGGCGCCGGAAACGCTTGAATGCAGGGGGAAACCTATCAGGAACTCACCGCTAGACGCACATCCCCGACACACGCATACTGGGCGTGTGAGTCACATCGAAATAAGGATTGCCCTAATCCTGAGCCTTCTTGTGGCTGGAATCTCACCATCTCAGGCCGATTCTGTTGCCTCTGGATTATCAATTATTGAAGCGCAGATAACAAAGGGACGAGCTGCAAAAACTGGTTACACCCGCGCCCAATTTGGACAGACATGGGCAGATGTTGATCGCAATGGTTGCGATACCCGCAACGACATTTTGAAACGTGACTTAACTGCAGAGGTATTCAAAGAGAAGACTCGTGAATGCGTTGTCTTATCCGGAACCTTGATTGATCCTTTTTCGGGGGAGACAATCAACTTTGTCCGTGGAAATACCAGCAGTATGGAGGTTCAAATCGACCATGTCGTTGCGCTTTCAAATGCGTGGCAAACCGGAGCATTTAAATTATCAATTAAAGAGCGAACAGCCTTTGCAAATGATCCGATGAATTTATTGGCGGTAAAGGGGCGATTGAATTCACAAAAGGGCGATGGAGATGCCGCAACATGGTTGCCACCATTAAAGAGTTATCGATGTGATTATGTAGCGCGACAGATTGCGGTAAAGATCAAATATAAATTGTGGTTTACCGCTCCTGAAAAAGAGGCGATGGTTCGAATCTTGAAGAGCTGTCCAGAAAAGGCGTTGCCTACCTCTTAGAGAGCATCACTTCCGCGCTCGCCGGTGCGAATGCGATAGAGCCGGTGTTTGCAGTGTTAACAATTAAGTCAACGATGTGATCACACTCAGCATCATCGGCTAGTACTTCGATGCGCGCCTTAGGGATGAAATCAACTGTGTATTCAGCACCACGGTAAATTTCTGTATGTCCCTTTTGACGGCCAAAACCGCGCGTTTCAGAGACTGTCATTCCATGCACGCCATCTGCCTGTAAAGCACGCTTAATGTCATCAACCTTTGAAGGTTTAACGATCGCTGTTATGAGCTTCATTGATATCTCTTTTCTCGTGCCTAGTACCGGTTTGAATTTCCAGTGATGTCATACGCAGACTCTGCGTGGTAAGTCGTATCTAGACCTGTGAGCTCCTCTTCACGAGGAACACGGAATCCGATGGTGCGAGTAATGACCGTTGCGATGAGCCAAGTTGCACAGAATGAAAATGCAGCAACAGTCACTATTGCAATCAGCTGTTTAATTAATAGATCGGGGGAGCCATTAATAAACAACCCCTCCTTGCCCGTTGCATTTACTGTTGCTGTTGCAAACAAGCCGATACCAATCATTCCAACGATTCCGCTAACTCCATGAACTCCGACCACATCCAGTGAGTCGTCATATCCAAACTTGTATTTGCGAGATACCGCGTATGAAGAAGCAACACCTGCGAGTAAACCAAGAATTAACGCACCAATAGGATTGACATAACCACATGCGGGAGTAATGACAACAGCACCGGCAATAGCACCTGATGCAACACCCAGTGTTGTTGCCTTTCCATCGCGGAACTTTTCAAAGGTAATCCAGGACATCGCGGCTGCTGCAGATGCAATTTGAGTATTGATCATTGCAGTAGCTGCAAGAGAACCTGCAGAAAGGGCGCTTCCTGCGTTAAAGCCGAACCACCCAAACCAGAGCATTCCTGCGCCAAGCAGTACCAGTGGCATATTGTGTGGACGCATCGGATCGCGTCCGAAACCATCACGCTTTCCTAAGACAATTGCAAGAGCAAGAGCTGCTGCGCCAGAGTTGATTTCAACTACTGTTCCACCAGCAAAATCAAGTGCTCCAAGTTTGTCGATGATCCAACCACCGCTGCCGCTTTGGCTTGCAAAGGCCCAGTGTGCAACAGGGATATAAACAAGAGTCACCCAGGCTGCAACAAACAACACCCAAGAGCCGTACTTAGCACGGTCAGCGATAGCACCAGATAAAAGTGCCACGGTAATAATTGCAAAGGTTAATTGGAACATTGCAAATGCAAGGGTTGGAATTTGATGACCTTCTGCGCCAACAACTTGATCCAAAGTTCCGGACAATCCAATATTTCCAAGATTTCCGATTAATCCACCTTGTGAGCTTCCAAAGGTGAGTGAGTATCCATAAAGCACCCAAATTATTGTTGTGATTCCGATTGCGGCAAATGACATCATCATCATGTTGAGCGCGCTCTTTGCACGCACCATTCCGCCATAAAAGATTGCCAAGCCGGGGGTCATAAATAAGACCAGTGCAGCACTTGCAAGCACCCAAGCTGTATCGCCGCTATTAATCACATTCTCTCCTTAAGGAACGTCTGTGTTGTTCCCAGAGAGAAAAAGTATCAGTGAGTGTCTTTGAAGCGGGCGTATGAAGCGTTGATTTCTTTCTCTGCTTCATCATGGCCTACCCATTCGCCGCCTTGAACTGACTTTCCAGGTTCAAGGGTCTTGTAGACCTCAAAAAAATGCTTGATTTCAGATAGCTCGTAAGCAGGGACATCGCCGAGATCTTGAAGATATGACTTGCGAACATCTCCAGCAGCTACACATAAAAGTTTGTCATCGCCGCCAGCTTCATCGGTCATATTAAGCATTCCAATAACACGGCATGAAACGACGCAGCCAGGAAAAGTTGGCTCATCCAGCATCACCAAAGCATCAAGAGGATCCCCATCTTGGGACAAGGTATCTTTTACATACCCATAGTCATATGGGTATCGCGTTGAAGTGAAAAGCATTCGATCTAAACGGATTTCACCGGTGACGTGGTCGACCTCGTACTTATTACGAGATCCTGCAGGAATTTCGATGATCACATCAAAGATCATGGCGTCTGCTTTCTTTACCAAAATAATGTGGGGTGAGCGACGGGGCTCGAACCCGCGACATCTCGGACCACAACCGAGTGCTCTACCAGCTGAGCTACGCCCACCATGTGATGCTAAGTGTACCTGCTAATCCGCCGTGGTCGGAGCCTCGTTTTGAGCCGAGATGAAGACGCTTTGCCGGTAATACGCTAACTCAGCAATTGAATCTTGAATATCGCCAAGCGCTCTGTGATTACCAGTTTTTGCTGGAGCCCCAAAGTACGCCTTAGGAAACCAACGACGTGTTAACTCTTTGATTGATGAAACATCAACGGTTCGATAATGCAGATACTC
>JBEANK010000138.1:0-2545 GCA_041165485.1 Actinomycetota bacterium
AGATTGCCGGGATCTTTCTACCAAGAACATTCCATTTGATGTTGCATCCAGCGGTTTAGAACTGTTAATCATTGATACCCAAGCTCATCACGCATTAACCGATGGTGGATATGCAGAACGCCGTGCATCTTGCGAATCAGCGGTTGCAAAGTTAGGTATTACCTCGCTGCGCGAATTAACCATGGCGCAACTAGAAGCTGCTCGTGCACTTTTGACGGAAACTGAGTTTGTCCGCGCCCGTCATGCTGTAACCGAGATGCAGCGAGTACTTGATTGTGTCGATGCGTTGAGTGCCTCTAATTTTGAAAAGGTTGGTCAGTTGATCAACCAATCACACGCCTCTTTGCGAGATGATTACACCGTTTCTTGCCCCGAATTAGATACCGCGGTCGATGCAGCACTTGCTGCGGGTGCGTTAGGTTCGCGAATGGTAGGCGGAGGATTTGGTGGAAGCGCTATCGCATTAATTCAAGCATCAAAAACCACTGAAACAATTAAAGCGATTGAGAAAGCATTTTCACATAAAGGATTTAAAGCTCCACGATTCTTTACCTCTTTGCCAAGTCAGGGCGCAGAGCTTCTTTCGCGGCGTTGATTACAAAGGGGTAATTGAAAGAACTTCTACCCCACCGATTGCACCTAATACATTGAGCAAATCAGTTGGATCGCTTCCTGGCACAGCAACAGTGATGTCATCGTAACCACGACCAGCTTCAGATTTCACAACTGCGAGCGCACGAATATCTCCACCAGCTGCTCCAATTGCAGAAGCTAATAATCCGAGTGAACCCGGGCGATCTGGGATTGCTACGTTAAGTTGAAATAGTGCCATGGCTCAACAATACCCTGACACTATTTCAACCACGCATTCTTAATTAGGCGGCTGGATTAATTCGAAGGAGCTGATCCAAGTGTGACCTTGAAGCTCTTTGAGCCACCTGTTGGCAGATCAACAGTTACGGTGATTGTTGTTCCGGGAGCGTATGAGCGAATCTTCACAATTGCGCCCACCTGATCGGCGATCTTGACTCCATCGATAGAGGTAATGACAGAACCTGCTGGGATTCCAGCCTTCTCTGCTCCCTCATTAGGACTTAAGCGACCGATCTTCGCACCAGTTCCTGTGTAGGTAGTGTCAAAGAAAACTCCAAGTACAGGTCGGGTTGATTTTCCGTTAGCGATTAATTCATCAATCACACGTTTGGCCTCATTAATTGGAATCGAAAAGCCCAACCCGATGCTTCCGCTGGTTCCCCCAGAAGACAAGGTCGCAATCGCTGAGTTAACACCGATGATTCTTCCCTGAGAATCAAGCAGCGCTCCCCCTGAGTTTCCGGGATTAATTGCCGCATCAGTCTGAATCGCATTTACATAGGACTCGGCCCCAACAGTTCCTGTTGTCACAGGACGGTTAAGGGCTGAAATGATTCCACTTGTTACTGTGCTGGCTAATCCCAAGGGAGATCCAATTGCAACAACCGATTCTCCAACACTTATTTTTGAAGAGTCGCCAACAGTTACAGTCGGAAGATTGCCTCGATTGATTTTAATGACCGCTAGATCGTAGGCGATGTCGCGGCCAACAATTTGCGCAGGGAGCACATCACCATTGAGTAATTCAACGGTAATTGTTCCGCTTGTTGCCGCCGCTTCAATTACATGGTTATTGGTAATAATAAATGAGCTGGTCTTATCTGATTTATAGATAGATCCGCTACCTGTACCGGTACCTGCAGCAGCTACAACTTTGATGGATACAACTGAAGGTGTAACAACAGCTGCAATGCTTTTCACATCAATAGTTGGCGCACCCAAAGTCATGGCGGTTCTCGTTGTTGAGCAGCCATTTGAATTAGCCAGATAAATTGCCTGGGTTTTCTTATCAACACACACTTTTACGCCAAGTGGTTCAGATGTTGCCGCGGTTGCGACACCGCCAGCCAATGTTGCTCCTACAAGGAATCCTGCAATGACCTTTGTCGATGTTCTCTTCATCTCAACCTCTTTCATAGTTAAAAACAAGTTTTCACTTTAACCTGAGAGAAAGTTTAGAAATGCCTTACTAATTGGTGCAACTTATACGAGTACAACCCAACCGCTCTTCACCGCAACCTTGACTGTTGGCAGTGGGTCTACCGCAGGTCCTGTCACAACTGCGCCTTTTTTAAATGGATCAAAACTTGCATTGTGCACAGAGCACACCAATAATTTTTTAGGGCTGAAGTATTTGGTTAATCCACCTTGGTGGGTACAAATAGTTTGATACGCAAAGACACCTGTCTTTGTACGAAATAGGAGCGCTGGAGCGCCATTTGCTAATTGAAATTGGTATGTTCCGCCAACCTTAATTTTGGTGAGTCTAATAATTTGTTTGTTGGCAGCTTGAGCTCTGCCTCCAATAAGGGATGTTGCAACGCCGGCCAGGGCCATGCGCAGAGCGGATCGACGTGTGAGTTTCATATGCTCCCTGACTTGGATTCGAACCAAGAACCTGTCGATTAACAGTCGACTGCTCTGCCGTTGAGCTATCAGGGATTACGCGTGC
>JBEANK010000139.1:0-5538 GCA_041165485.1 Actinomycetota bacterium
CTAGATAGCCTTTATCAAGAGGTGATCCTGGATCACTACAAGCATCCACTCAATAAAGGCTTGTCAGATAGTTACGCTGCAAATCAAAGTTTAAGAGCCTTAACTGCAAAAGCTAATGCGGCAACAGCTTTGTATAGAAAAGCACAAGCAGAACTTGCAGTAGCAACCACTGCAGCAAATATCGCAGCAAAGCACGCAGCTGAAACTGCTGCAGCAGTTGCTGAAGCACACAAAACAATTGGAAAACTTGCAGCCAATGCTTACATCATGGGTGGCAGCATCACAGATATCGAACCTTTGCTGAGTGCGAATGGCCCACAAGATTTAGTTGATCAACTTTCAACACTTAGCACACTAGGTGCACAGAATTCAGTGGCACTTGCACGATTTAAAGTGGCTGAAGAAGAAGCACGAAAAGCCAAGAAGATTGCCGATGATGCAAAAGCTGTACAGCAGATTGCAACAGATAAGGTTGCGGCTGCTAAAAAGGTTGCAGATGATGCAAAGGCTGAACAAGCTAAGGAAGTTGCAAAGCTACAAAAGGTTCAAGATGAGTTGATGCGCCAATTAATGAGTGCGCGAAAGGTCAGAACAACTCTCGAACAGCAAAGACAACTTGCATTGCTTGAAGAAAGCCAAGCTGGAACCGCTGCACAAACTGGGGGACAAAAGAGTGTCTGGCCAAATCTAGGCTTCAAAGGACGTTCGACAATAAGAACCACACAAGAACAAAGAGATAAAGCTGTCGCCTTTGCTAAATCACAAGTTCTTGCACGCAAGCCATATGTTTGGGGTACTCAAGGTCCCAGCACATTTGATTGTTCTGGTTTGGTGTACGCCGCATATAAATCAGCTGGTTTAGGGTGGCCAAACTGGGATCGCCTCAACTCAGCGCTGTATTCAGGGTATACAAAGCATGTTTCCCTCAAAGAACTTGTTCCAGGAGATCTCTTGTTCTACTCGTATAAGGGAACAATTTCGACAATTCACCACATCACGATTTATGCCGGAAACGGAATGATGTGGGAGGCGAACTCAAAGGGTAAAGGCTTGCTGTACTCCAATATCTATAGCATCAAGGGTTTGATGCCATTTGGTGGTCGCGTCTAAGTCAGCAGTACTGTTAAGCCATGACGACAGCGGTCCCAGCGGTACGAAACGCTGTACGCACCTGGCTTGAAAAGTATGAAGCAGGTGACACAGTTCTTGTCGCAGTCTCTGGTGGAGCTGATTCATTAGCACTTGCTCATGCACTATCTATTGAATCAAAAAAATTTGTAATTACCGTCATTGGTGTAACTGTGGATCATCAACTTCAGGAAAATTCTGCGGTGCAAGCAGAAAAAGTTAAAGAGCAACTAAAGTTTATGGATTTAGATTGCATCATCAAAAAAGTTAATGTTAATTTAAAAGATGGTTTAGAAGCTTCGGCCCGCAAAGCACGATATGAAGCATTACTCGAAACTGTAAAAGAGAAAAATGCTGTTGCGGTTTTTCTGGGACATACACGAGATGATCAAGCAGAAACAGTTTTGCTTGGATTAGCGCGTGGATCGGGCACACGTTCACTTTCTGGAATGGCACACCACAACGGACTGTACGTACGACCTTTGCTTGAAATTACACGAGAACATAATGAACAGTACTGCGACGAAATGAAGTTGCAGTACTGGAACGATCCACATAATGAGAATCCAGAGTTTTCACGGGTTAGAGTCCGAAATGAAGCTCTGCCGGTTTTGGAAAAAAGTATTGGTCCAGGGATTGCAGAAGCACTTGCACGCAGTTCTCATCAATTACGAGATGATGCCGATGCCCTAGATCATTGGGCTAAACGAGAAGAGATCCATCTAGATCTTTCAAATTTGGATTGTGCTCATCTAGAAACTCTGCCTCGCGCAATCAGAACCCGTCTTATTAGGGCGGCGATCTACGCCGCCGGTGCACCCGCCGGAATGGTCTCGTGGGAGCATGTGAGCGCGGTTGAGGCGCTAATTACCGCTTGGAGCGGCCAAGGTGCGCTCAATTTGCCGGGCGGTGTGAAGGTTGAGCGGATTTCGGGCAGACTTTCGCTCTCACAGCACCGACCATAGGGAGAACCGTGGACTTAGTAATCGTGACCGAGGAACAGTTGCAAGCACGAATCAAGGAGCTTGCTGCACAGGTTGATAAGGATTACGAAGGTAAAGATTTGCTCCTTGTTGGAGTTCTCAAAGGTGCTGTCATGGCGGTTGCAGATTTTTCACGTGCATTACAACGCCACATCGATATGGATTGGATGGCGGTTTCTTCGTACGGTTCTGGAACAAAGTCCAGCGGCGTAGTTCGAATCCTTAAGGATTTAGATCGCGATATCACCGGAAGAAATGTATTGATTATTGAAGACATCGTTGACTCTGGTTTAACACTTTCTTGGCTCAAAGCAAACCTTGAATCACGCGGCGTAGGTTCAGTCGAAATTCTTTCAATTTTGCGTAAACCAGAAGCCGCAAAGGTTGAAGTTGATGTTAAGTATGTTGGTTTTGATATTCCAAAGGATTTCGTAATCGGTTACGGACTCGACTTTGATGAGAAGTACCGCAATCTTCCATTTATTGGTGTGCTTGCTAAGCACATGTACGAATAATCCCTGGAGTCCCCATATATGTCACAAGTACAAAAGCCCAAGAAGCCAGTGAAGAAGAGTTTTTCGAGCAAGCAAAGTCCTAAAAAAGCTCCAACCAAGAGTCAACGACTTTTCCGTGGACCACTTTTCTGGATTGTCGCTGCCATTTTTGCAGTTACTGTTTTTGGACAAATTTCATCAGCGGGAAATCGCTACACACAGATTGAAACTTCACAAGCGTTGGATGCAATTTCAAAGGCCCAAGTTCAATCCGCTGAGTTAGTAGATAAAGATCAAAAGATTCGCTTAATCCTCAACCCTGGCACCACAATTAAGGGCTCCTCAAAGGTTGAAGCCTTTTATGTTGCTCGCCAAGAGCCAACGATTGTTGATGCACTTACTGGAAATCCTCCAGCTAAGGGCTGGAACGTAAAGGTTCCATCGCAATCACTTCTTGTTTCTTTTCTCTTTTCAATAGTTCCATTCTTGCTGATTGGATTCTTATTCTTCTGGATGATGAGCCAGGCGCAGGGTGGAAATAAGGTATTTCAATTTGGTAAATCACGCGCAAAGCTTCAAGACCCAGATGTACCAAAGACAACCTTCAAAGATGTTGCTGGTGCGGATGAAGCACTTGCCGAACTTGATGAGATTAAAGATTTCTTGGCGAAGCCAGAAAAGTACGCACCACTAGGAGCAAAGATTCCAAAGGGAGTTTTGTTATTCGGCCCTCCAGGAACTGGAAAGACTTTATTAGCTCGCGCAGTTGCGGGTGAAGCGGGAGTTCCTTTCTATTCAATCTCTGGTTCAGATTTCGTCGAAATGTTTGTTGGTGTTGGTGCTGCGCGTGTACGTGATCTTTTCAATCAGGCAAAAGAGAATGCACCAGCGATTGTCTTCATCGATGAAATTGATGCTGTTGGTCGCCAACGTGGCGCGGGTATGGGTGGCGGACATGATGAACGTGAACAAACCCTTAACCAACTTCTTGTCGAGATGGATGGTTTTGAGGAAAACTCAAAGGTAATTTTGATAGCTGCTACAAACCGTCCAGATGTTTTGGATCCAGCATTACTACGTCCAGGACGTTTTGACCGTCAGATCGCTGTTGATCGTCCAGATCTCAAGGGACGCGAAGCGATTTTGCAGGTTCATGCAAAGGGCAAGCCACTTGGCGAAGAGGTAAAGCTAGTTGATTACGCACGTCGCACACCTGGTTTTACCGGTGCCGATCTAGCGAATGTTCTCAATGAAGCGGCTTTGCTTTCTGCACGTGATAATAAAGCGGTAATTGGCAACATTGAATTAGATGAAGCGATTGATCGCGTCATGGCAGGTCCACAACGTAAGTCTCGTTTAATGAATGATGATGAACGTCGCGTTACCGCGTATCACGAGGCAGGTCACGCGCTGGTTGCGCATGCACTTCCGCATACAGACCCTGTCCATAAGGTCACGATCATGCCTCGAGGCCGCGCACTTGGATACACCATGGTTCTTCCTGATGAAGATAAATATTCAACAACACGCAATCAGTTGCTAGATCAATTGGCGTACTCATTAGGTGGACGTGCTGCAGAAGAATTAATTTTCCATGATCCATCAACGGGTGCATCAAATGACATTGAGAAAGCAACCTCACTCGCTCGTGCAATGGTTACTCAGTATGGAATGACTGAAGCTGTTGGTGCTATCAAACTTGGCGGTGGTTCAACAGAACCTTTTCTTGGTCGCGATTACGGACACCAACGTGATTACAGCGAAAACATTGCTGCAGTTGTCGATCGCGAGATTCGCACATTAATTGAAAATGCTCATCAAGAAGCCTTTGACATTTTGGTCGCTAACCGAAAGATTTTGGATGAAATGGTGATTGAACTTCTTGAAAAGGAAACCCTTAACAAAGAAGAGATTGGACAGGTTCGGCAACACGTATTCCATCTGAACAGCCACCTGTTGCTGTGCCTGAACGTTTAGTTGTTGAGCAGTCTGCTGAAGAAAAGAAAAAGCCAACTCGACGCAAGAAGGCTGCAAGTGACGGTAAATAAGATCACGATGAGCGATGGTCGCGCATCTGGTCCCTATGACCAGAAACGTGCGGAAAAGGCTGTCCGTGAACTGCTTTTAGCCCTAGGCGAAGACCCTGATCGCGAAGGCTTGAAGGAAACACCAGCTCGAGTTGCTCGTGCAATGAAGGAAAACTTTGAAGGATTGTGGCAATCACCCGAAGATGTTTTAACCACCACCTTTGATATCGGACATGAAGAGTTAGTAATCGTTCGTGATATCGAAGTCTTTTCACATTGCGAGCACCACCTAACACCATTCCATGGTGTTGCACATATCGGGTACATCCCACGCGGAAAGATCACGGGGCTTTCAAAGTTAGCTCGCTTGGTTGATATGTATTCAAAGCGCCCGCAAGTTCAAGAGCGTTTAACAACTCAAATTGCAGACGCAATGGTTGAAATTTTGGATCCACTGGGCGTGATCGTGATTATTGATTGCGAACATTTATGTATGTCGATGCGTGGAGTCAAGAAATCTCATGCACGAACAACTACATCTGCAGTGCGTGGAGCATTAAATAATCCTGCTACACGCGCAGAAGCTATTTCCCTAATCACTAAGGGCTAATCCATGTTAGTCATGGGCATTTTGAATGTAACTCCAGATTCATTTGCCGATGGTGGAAGACATAATGAATTCAAAGCAGCGGTTGCTCGAGGAATAGAAATGATCACAGAAGGTGTCGACATCATTGATGTTGGCGGCGAATCGACGCGGCCAGGTGCAGAGCGAGTTAGTGAAGAAGAAGAGATTGCACGCACGATTCCTGTCATCACTGAGTTAGCTAAACATGGCGCCAAAATCAGCATTGACACTATGAGAGCAAGCACGGCAGAGGCGGCGATTAAAGCGGGTGCATCAAT
>JBEANK010000140.1:0-2523 GCA_041165485.1 Actinomycetota bacterium
TCCGCTTTCACTTGGTATCGAAACCAAGGGTGGCGTGATGACAAAGTTGATCGAGCGAAACACAACTATTCCTACAAAGCGCAGCGAAGTATTTACAACTGCTGATGACAACCAGCCAGCTGTACAGATTCAGGCATACCAAGGTGAGCGCGAGATGGCTGCTTACAACAAGAAGCTTGGAATGTTTGAACTAACCGGACTACCTCCAGCACCACGTGGAGTTCCACAAATTGAAGTCACCTTTGATATCGATGCAAACGGAATCGTTCATGTATCTGCAAAGGATCTTGGAACAGGTAAAGAGCAGAGCATGACCATCACCGGTGGATCTGCACTTTCCAAGGAAGAGATCGAGCGCATGATGGCTGATGCTGAATCACACGCTGAAGAAGATCGTCAGCGCAAGGAAGAGGCAGAGATCCGTAACGCAGGCGACTCACTTCTGTACTCAACTGAAAAGTTCATCAAGGACAATGAAGAAAAATTGTCACAAGGTGAAGCACTTGAGAAGAAGACAGAGACAGAAGCAGCTCTTGCTGAACTCAAGACCGCTCTAGGTGGATCAAATTACGAGATGATCAAATCTGCAACTGAAAAGGTTGCAACTGTTAGCCAAGCACTAGGTGCAGCGCTATACGCAGCCGGTGCAGCAGCTGAAGGCGACGCAGCACCTGCAGAAGATGGTGTTGAAGATGCTGAAGTCATCGAAGAAGACACCAAGTAATGAGTGACAACACAACTGAAGAAGTTGTAAGTCAAGAAGAAAATATAGTTGTTGAACCGGGTCAGGAAGCTGACCCGGTTGCAACACTTACCGCTGACCTACAACGTTTGCAAGCAGAATATGCAAACTACCGAAAGCGTGTAGAGCGCGATCGCGCAGTTGCACATGAAAGTGCGGTTGGTTCTGTTCTTACTGAACTACTGGCGCTGCTTGATGATGTTGATCGTGCCGAACAGCATGGTGAGCTAACTGGAGGCTTCAAAGCGGTTGCAGACCAGTTAAATTCAATAACTTCACGGATCGGCCTTGAAAAGTACGGCACCGAAGGTGAAGCCTTTGATCCCCAGATTCATGAAGCATTAATGCATGATGAATCTGCAGATGTTGCTGTTGCGACCGCCTCAAAGATTTTGCAACCTGGCTACAAGTACAAGGAACGCATCTTGCGTCCTGCACGTGTAGCTGTAACCGATCCAGCAGGAGAGTAATCACCCATGGCAGCCAAAGATCTCTATGAAAAGGATTTTTATAAAGTCCTGGGCGTAGATAAGAAGGCACCTGCCGATGAGATTAAAAAAAGGTACCGCTCCCTTGCTCGTGATCTGCACCCCGATAAAACAAAGGGTGATGCCGCAAAAGAGGAACAGTTCAAAGCTGTCTCTGAAGCCTATGAAATCTTGTCAGATGCCAAGAAACGTGCTGAATATGATGAAGCACGTACCTTGTTTGAACGCGGAGGGTTTCGCGCACCAACTGGTGGCGGATTTCAGGGCGGAGATTTCGGTGACATCTTCGGTGGTGGAAATCCGCAAGATATCTTTGCTAATTTATTTGGCGGCGGCGGTCGACGTGGTCCACGTAAAGGACAGGATCTACAAACTGAAGCAACCATTTCATTTCGCGAATCTGTCTTTGGAACAACACTTGAACTTCGCCTAGGAATGGATCGCGGTCAATCACAAAATATTTCCGCACGTGTTCCTGCAGGTGTGAACGATGGTGCAAAGATTCGCATGAAAGGAAAGGGTTCACCAGGAGAAGCAGGACCTGGAGATCTCTTTATTCAACTCCATGTAAAGCCGCATCCAATCTTTGGTCGCAAAGGCGAAAACTTAACAATTACCTTGCCAGTTACCTTTGCTGAAGCCGCTCTTGGTGCAGATGTAAAGGTTCCAACCTTGACCGGTGAAGATGTAACTGTTCGTATTGCACCAGGAACACCTACCGGTCGCACACTGCGTGTAAAGGGTCGAGGGGTCACAAAAGGCAGTACTACAGGCGATTTATTGGTCACCGTTGAGGTCCAAGTTCCACAACGCGTTGATGGAAAAGCACTTGATGCTCTCAAGAAGTTTGCTGAAGAGACAGCAAGTGAAGATGTTCGTGCGGATTTTGCGAATAAGGCGAAGATATGAGCGAGGAGAAAAACACTCTGCCAGATGATGATGCTGGTGTTTATGTAATCTCTGTTGCAGCTGAAATCTCTGGCATGCACCCACAAACTCTGCGCCAATATGACAAGTTAGGTTTAGTCTCACCATCACGCACCGAAGGACGTAACCGACGTTACTCACTACGCGACATTGCACTTCTGCGCACCGTTCAGAAACTTGTTGGTGAAGGAATCAATCACGCAGGTATCAAGCGAATTATCGAACTGGAATCTGCGATGGCCAATATGGCGGTAGAAGTTGCACAGCTGCGCATCGAAGTTGATGCTCTGCTGAAAGAGAACCCACCTAAAGGTTTACCAACTCGTCGCAAGCGCGAAGTAATTGTTTACGAGGAAGAACAGTAAT
>JBEANK010000141.1:0-2514 GCA_041165485.1 Actinomycetota bacterium
GTTTGCATAGCGTGACTTACAAGAATGAGCGCACGATCATCGCTCCGTAACTCTTTTACACGGTTAAGGCTTTTTTCTTTAAACTTGGCATCACCAGTGCTGAGTGCTTCATCGATAATCAAAATATCTGGTCGAACAGTTGCCGCTACTGAAAATGCTAGACGTGCATACATTCCAGATGAGTAGGTGCGCATTGGAGCATCGATTGCATCGCCAAGTTCGGAAAAATCAGCGATCTCTTCAAAATGTCCTTCGATTTCATCGCGCGACATACCCGCTGCTAATCCACCTAAATAAACATTATCTCGGCCTGACATAGAAGGGTTAAAGCCAACACCCAAAGCTAACAAGGTGCTAACAGATCCGTACACTTCAATTCGACCTTGAGTTGGAGGCAGGATGCCTGCAATACAACGCATCAATGATGATTTACCAGCACCATTTGTTCCAATTACTCCTAGAACTTGGCCATATTCAACATCAAGGTTCACATCATCCAGTGCGCGAACAACTCGTGTTTGTTTTCCGCCACGACCAAGTGCTTTAACGCGCGCCTTTAACGTAGGTCTGCGATCAATAGCTGTTGTGTAGGTAAGGCCGACGTTTCTAACTGAAACGGCGAGCTCATTAGTTTTGTGAAGTTTAGAGGCGGACAGCGAACTCACGCTCCCTTGATAAGAAAAAGTAAGTTCCGATTAAGAAGATTCCAGTCGCCCACGCTAAACCTTGAAGCATGCTTGATGTTTGAGGAACTTCTCCATGGACTAATGCACGGGACCATGAATCCAAAATTGGAAACAGTGGGTTGATGACTTGGAGCGCTTTAAGGTTTGGATTAAGCGCAGAAGCTTCATACAAGATTGGAGATAAGTACAGCAGCGTTCTGGTCAGATACGGCAAGAAACTAGCAATGTCTCTGAAGTACACGTTGATGCATGAGATTGTAATTGCCAGTCCTAAGGCCAAAAAAATAGTGATGATCAAAACTGGAATCGCCCACAACATTTGAAATGAGAAACTAGACCCTACGACCGCCTTAATAATCAAAAAAACAATCAAAGTTGGTAGAAATTTAAAGATTGCGATTACGACCGCTGAAATCGGCAACATAATCCGTGGAAAAGCAGTATTCAGAATGAGCCGCTGTCCTGCGGTAATTGATTTAACGCCCCCTGTCAGAGAGTTAGCGACTAAATAAAACAAGAAGAGCGTTGCAGTTAGATGAACATAACGAGCACTATCTGTTGTTCCACCAATGATTACGATCAAAATGAAGTAGACACCGGATAACAAGAGCGGATTTAAGACCAACCACAACTGCCCAAAGACGGAGTCAAAGTGCTGCTCGCGAAGCTCTGATTTTGAGTACTCGGAGATAAAGGTTCTGCGAAACCATAAAGATTTCCAGTACTTGCCCAACTTCGGCAGGCCAGCTCTAAATGGCTCATAAACCTGCAGTGGAGTGGTCACGGATGCAAGGTTACCGCAGGGGCAAGCGACTTCGGCGATGTAAGAAAACCAAACCCCCACGAAATATGCATTGTGAGCAAAATAGTTGGCAAACAAACAATCTCGCCCACGCTCTTACCAATAATTGCTGAAGCTCCCAGGATAAATACCGCATAAACAATTGCAGGGATGTAGAAAATGGGCCAAACCAATGTACCCAAGAAGATTGAAAGCGATGTAGCAACAACTGTGAACGGAGGCGCTAGATACCTGTAGTTAATTGTGCCTTGATGTCTGCGAGAAACTACTCGTCTCCAACGTCCATACTCAAAGTACTGCTTTGCGAGCGCTTGAACAGTAGAACGAGGACGATATGTAACTGTTAATCGAGGATCAAAGTAAATAACTCCTCCACTTGCGCGTAATCGAAAGTTCAGCTCCCAATCCTGTGCACGGGTAAATCTCTCATCAAATCCTCCGACTGCAAGCAAGGCTTCTTTTCTAAAACATCCGAGATACACAGTGTCTGATTCGCCCGCACCTCCACCTGTATGAAAACGTGCCGCTCCGACTCCTAAGGGGCTTCGCATTGCACGTGCAACTGCGCGTTCAAACACCGAGACCCCTTCGGCGGCCATAACTCCCCCTACATTCACCGCTCCTGTCTCTAGGAGAGTTTGGAAGGCAATTTCACAGTAATTACTAGGAATTTGAGAGTGACCATCAACTCGCACGATGATCGAATATCGAGATGCAGCAATTGCGCGATTCAATCCCGATGCCGTTCTTCCAGTTGGGTTTTCTACAACTACAACACGTGAATCCTTTGTATGAAGCGCTTGTGCAATCTCCATCGTTGAATCCTGAGAAGGCCCCACCGCAAGAATCACTTCAAGCGCCCCATCAAAGTTTTGAGACAGGATTGAATTCACAGAATCCTCTAAATACTTAGCCTCGTTGAGGACTGGAAGGATGACCGAGATTTCTCGCTTCGGTGAGCCATATAACGTGTTCGCTGATGTCGACATAACGCGTACACGCTATCGCTCAAGTACTCTCTGACAG
>JBEANK010000142.1:0-4193 GCA_041165485.1 Actinomycetota bacterium
CCATCGCTATCAACTAATGGCAAGGCAATCGCACTAGAAGAGGTGTGGCGACCACGACCAGTGGCTGCATTCACATCGCCAGTCACACGGTCTGCTTCTGGAACTAAGGCATTGATTAAGGTTGATTTACCAACACCTGAGTGTCCAACTAAAACCGAGATTTTGCCCTCTAGCACCTGGTGGAGTTTCTCTAAATCTTTATCTCGTGATTGGCTCTTAATCGCCGTGTGAATAATCTCGACATCTAGATCGGCGTACTCGGCAAGAAATGGTGGAACCTCACTGATATCTGTCTTTGTAACAACAATCTTTGGAACGATATCTTCAGTAAAGGCCGAAACCAGAAAGCGATCAATTAATCCGCGACGTGGCTCTGGATTTGCGGCTGCAACAACAATTACTAATTGATCGATATTTGCAACGATGGTGCGCTCAACTTGTGCTGCATCATCAACGGTTCTGCTCAACGAGTTGCGACGTTCTTGAACCGCAACAATTCGCGCAAGCGTTCCTTCAACTCCAGAAACATCGCCGACCAAAGAAACATTGTCACCAGTAACAACTGATTTTGGACCTAGTTCTCGGGCGCGCATGGCGGTAACAGTGATTCCCTTTTCTGTAATACAAGTCTGACGACCTCGATCTACCGTTGTTACAAGTGCTGAGATTGCATCGTTGTGTGATGGACGATCTTTGCTTCGCGGGCGGGTGCTTCGAGATGGGCGAATTCGCACATCTGATTCATCGTATTCGCGTGGACTCATGCTAGAAGCGAGCTCCACAGCCCTGGGAAATCTGGAAGTGTTTTACGAGTTGTTGCGATGTTTTCAACTTCAATGCCCGGTACAACAAGGCCCAATACCGCGCCAGCAGTCGCTAAGCGGTGATCCTCATAAGTATGGAAAACACCAGCATGTAATGGCGCTGGGGTAATGTGCAAAGCGGTTTCTTCCTCAACGACATTGCCACCTAAGGCGTTAATTTCTCGTGTCAGCGCGGCAAGACGATCGGTTTCATGCAGACGCAAGTGCCCGATTCCTCGCAAATGAGAAGGAGAATCAGCAAGCGCGGCAAGGGCTGCGATAGATGGAGTCAACTCACCAACATCATGCAGGTCAATATCGATGCCATGAATTGTTCCGCTGCCCTTGAGTGTCAAACCTGCATCGCTCATCGAAACTGTTGCACCCATTGCGGTAAGAATTGAACGCAGTTGATCGCCAGGTTGTGTTGTTGCCTTCGGCCAATCTGCGATTGTCACACTGCCACCGCACACCATTGCCAGTGAAAGAAATGGTGCAGCGTTAGAGAGATCTGGTTCGATAACTAAATCTTTTCCATGTAACACACCTGGCTTGACGCTCCAACTTTGGTGAGCTGAATCAACCTCAACCGTTGCTCCAAAATCACGCAACATTTCTACAGTCATTTCAATATGTGGCATTGATGGAAGAGAGCCGCCTTGATGTTTAGCAACAATTCCCTTATCAAAACTTGGCGCTACCAACAAAAGTGCAGATAAGAACTGACTTGATGCACTGGCATCGATTGTTAGATTGCCACCAGGAATTGAACCTGTGCCATGTAATTTCAGTGGCAGGCTGTAACGATTGTCGTGATCGACTGAGACTCCAAGCTCTTCCAGCGCTTTGATTACCGGGCCAAGTGGTCTTTCATAGGAACGAGGATCTCCATCAAAGGCGATCTCACCAGTTGCAAGGGCTGCAAGTGGTGGCAGGAAGCGCATAACAGTTCCGGCATTACCAACATCAATCTTTACCCCACCGCGCAAAGTAGCTGGTGTAACAATCCATTGCAGCTCTTCAAGGCCATTGACAATTACTGTCTTTTCTTCAATCCCGACTGATGGACTCTGTGCCTGTGCCGCCAAAATAAGAGCACGGTTGGTGACAGATTTTGATCCAGGAATGACAACGCTGATATCAACTGGTGTTGTGCCGCGGTAAATCGCGGGCCAGTGGGCGTTGTTTGTCATCGCCTAAGTCTAACCGCTGAAGGTACCTGCGATACCCTTGAATTATGTGTGGACGTTATGCGCAGACCGCGGATATGCGCGAGCTAATGGAGCAGTTCTCAGTCACTGGCACCTCTCCAGAAAGTTCGCTGCCGCTCAATTGGAATATCGCACCAACCAATCCCATTTATATCGTTAGAGCCAATGATCAATCGGGCAATGATGCTGCAGCGAAAAAAGCGTTAGCTGTAGTTTCATGGGGATTAATCGGTCCTTGGCTTACTAATTTCCCAGAGGCCCGTGCGTCACAATCGCGTGCAATCAATGCACGCAGCGAATCAATTCATGAGAAACCGACTTTTAGAAATGCGTTTCGCGCAACCCGGTGTTTGATACCAGCAACTGGTTACTACGAATGGGCAACCGCGTTAGGTAAATACTCCCCTAAACAACCCTTCTATATTTCTGCACGCGATGACAAACAACTTCCGATCGCCGGAATCTGGAGCAGTTGGCGAGCACCCAATGGTGAAGTTATTGAAACGGCATCAATCATTACTCAGGAAGCTCAAGGGGATCTAGCAACGATTCACAGTCGCATGCCGGTTTTCATGCCGCAGGATCGCTGGGATACATGGCTCAATCCCCGCAACACCGATGTCAATGAGTTGAAATCCTTAATGGTGGTTGAGAACCCAGAATCAATTGTGAAGGCCCACCCTGTATCCAGCGCGGTCAATAGCGTCGCAAATAATGGAAAAGGTTTAATCGTTGAACTGCCTTTGGGAGAGCCAGAAACCCTCTTTTAGCGATAGTGTTTTAGGCGATGTCAACGGATTTAGTTAAAGAGAGCTCGGCGGATCGTGCTGTCCGCTTCGAGCGAGATGCCCTTGCCTTCACCGATCAGTTGTATGCAGCTGCGTTGCGATACACAAAGAATCCACATGATGCAAAGGATTTAGTTCAAGATACTTATCTGAAAGCCTTTGCCTCCTTTCACCAATTTGAACCAGGAACTAATCTGCGTGCGTGGTTGTATCGAGTTTTAACAACAACATTTATCAATTCCTATCGCAAGGATCAACGCCGTCCGCAATTAAGCGCCGGTGAGATTGAGGATTGGCAGTTAGCTGATGCTGCTTCACACACAAGTGATCAAGGAAAATCCGCAGAGGTTGAAGCACTTGAAAACTTGCCTGACAGCGATATCAAGCGGGCGTTGCAGGAGATTCCTGAAGAGTTCCGAATCGCTGTCTACTTGGCTGATGTGGAAGGGTTTTCCTACAAAGAGATCGCTGAAATCGTGGGCGTTCCCGCAGGAACGGTTATGTCTCGTCTGCACCGGGGAAGAAAACAGCTGCGCGAGCGGTTAACTGAGTATGCAAAGGAACTGGGTTACTCCACCGAGAAGAGTTCGGGGGGCAAATCATGAGTTTCAGTATTTTTGGCACCAATGGTTTTGATTCCAATAATCGCAATAGAAGCGCACTAGCGTGTAATGAAGTCCTCAACTCATTTGTCTTATTCATTGATGGACAGATGGAGCAACCAGAGATTGCTTTAGTTGAAGTTCACATCGCTGCATGTCCAGCCTGTGAGGCGGAGCTTGCACATGAACAAGCGGTTCGTCAGTTGATGCAAGAGACATTACGCCGCAGTTGCAATGAAAAGGCTCCGCAAGATCTGCATGACTCGATTTATCGCCAGATTCATGCACAAATGGCTGGAACATTTACAGAGGTTGTTACTCAGTACAGCATGACTGAGATTTCAATTGAAATTGATGAGTATGGTCAAATAGAACACCGCGAGGTAACTATTGAGCACACTGAAGAGATTCGATTCTTGGACCCAAATACTCCGAGTAATAATGGAACCGATCCCAATGATCCAACAGCTGGTGGATTCAATGGACGGGGGCGCTAAATATGTTGCCTGAGGATGAGGTACTAGGCGCCGTTGGAATTACCGAGATGGTGGTTCGCCCAGGAGATACTTCAGTTGCAATTGGAATCGGTGATCTTCCAATCATCGCTCCATCTCTGCTCATAAACTTAATGGAGCACGCGGCGATACTTTCTTTAGATCTTTACCTAGAGCCAGGTGAAACAACTATTCCAATTAGCGTTGAGTTTATTTCGCTGTCCCCCGCAGGTATTGGTGCAGCTCTGCGCGCAACATCACGAGTTATTGAAATTTCAGGAAAAGAGTTGACCTT
>JBEANK010000143.1:0-2655 GCA_041165485.1 Actinomycetota bacterium
AACGTTTTACTGGAATCCAGTGTCGATCACATGAATCAAGTGCAAGTTGTGAAGTATGAATTGCGCGACGCAAGAGCGATGTGTGGACTACATCGGGCAAAAGTCCACGTTCTGCCAACATCTTTCCACCGCGCGCAGCTTCAGCTTCACCGGTTGCAGATAAACGAACATCAACCCAACCTGTAAATAGATTGAGCGCATTCCATTCAGATTCACCATGGCGTAACAGGATTAGTTTTAGCGTCGACATGGAGCGAATCTTCTCACATTAAATTAGGTGCTCAAATGCAGCCAGATTTGCCAGCGATTCTCCGCGAGAAGCCAAGTTCTAATAATGGATTAAATGAAGAATCCGAATACTGCAGCACAGAACCAATGAGACGATCTAGTTCTTGTGCGGTCACGGCTGGTAAGGGCAAACGACCTACCAAGTAGATATCGCCTAGTTCATTAATAGCGAATGCAACACCATACATAGATCCATTCTTAGCTAAGCACCATTTGTGTACAGCATCTTCGTGAGTATCGGGTTTACGAATTACGAAGGCGTTGATACTGAGTGAGTGATCTCCAACCACCAGCGCACAATGTGTTTGTAGCTTTTTTTCTCCGGGCAACGTCACCATAAAGGTATTGTTATCTTTTTGCTCAAAATCTAAATCATGTGACTGGAGAAAGTCTGCAATTACTTCACGAGGTTCAAGCGCCATTTATCCAATATTCTTCTGGGACTTATCTCGTAGCGAAAGAACTCGATCATAGATATCTAGAGTTCCACGCGAAGTAGCACCCCAACCAAAGTGTGATGCGTGCTCAATCGCGCCCATAGAAAGAAGAATGCGACGCTGCGGCGCTTGCAGCAAGCGAGCTAACACAGAAGACCAAGCACGTGGATCGTGGCCATCAACGAGTACGCCAGAAATTCCATCTGCCACAGCGGTGCGAAGGCCACCTACAGCGGTGGCTACAACTGGGGTTCCACAAGCCTGAGCTTCAAGTGCAACTAATCCAAAACTTTCAGAGTAACTGGGAACGCAGACCAAATCTGAGGCGCGATACCACTGTGGCAATTCATCGCGTGGAACTGGTGGAGAAAAGCGCACTACGTCGCCAATTCCAAGCCAAACAGAGAGTTCTTTCATTCTCTCGACTTCACTCTGATTCGCGCCCGATGCACCGCCCATGATGTTGACTATTAATTGACCGCGCAGATGAGGCGAGTGCTGAATCATCTCTGCAACGGCACGAATCAAAACTTCTGGACCTTTGTGAGGCTGAATTCTTCCGACAAAAGTCAGAACATGTGCGCCCGCATCTATTCCTAGATGTTGCCGCGCAGCGTTACGACCTGCACCCGGAGTGAAAACTTTCAGATTTACACCTGGGCTAACGACTGAAACGTTATCTGGGCAAGCTGCATACAGTGAAACCAAACTAGCTGCTTCAGCATCTGTGTTTGCAACCAACGCATCGGCCGCTGCAACAACTTGAGTTTCACCTTGCACGCGGATCATCGGTTCGGGAGATTCACCTTCGGCTAAATTGAGATTCTTAACGCGCGCCATGGTGTGCATGGTGTGTACCAACGGAATACCAAATTCTTTCGCTACTGGCATCGCGACTTTTCCGCTAATCCAATAGTGTGAATGAATTACGTCGTAGCCACCCTTGGCAATTTCTCCACGGAAAGCTTCTGTTAACTGGGGTATTAAAGAAGGTAGTTGCTCTTTTGAAACTCCATCAACTGGTCCAACATTGAGCTGAATAACTCGAACACCAGGAGAGACTTCAACGACATCAGCAACATCAGAGTTGCTTCGCCTTGTAAAGATATCGACTTCCATACCTTGTTGCGCCATGTTTTGGGCAGCTTCACAAACATAAATATTCATTCCGCCGGCATCACCAATACCTGCTTGATCAAGTGGTGAGGTATGCACCATTAGAGTGGCGATACGGCGGGAAGTCATAAAGCAAGGATACTTCAGTACCTACAACAATTACATGGCAGATTTATGCTGCTAAAAGCTTGCGCGAATTGTTCCAATAATCCGATCGCCACCAAGAACATTTTCTGGCTCGTAAGGGCTATCAGCGCCTAATTTTTTCAAGCCAGCATGAACCAACACTCTAAATGGACGGAGTGAGCCATCTGAAACTTTAAAGACCAAAGTTCTTCCATCAGTCATAGATGCAACTTCTACTGCTTCAGCGCCATCTTTCATATATAGACCCGGAACCGCTTCCATCATCTGTGTTGTCAATCTTCCCTTGCCTGCAACCATTTCTGGAAATGCACGTGATGCGGCCATTACCGCTTGATGAATTGGATCTTGAGAGATTGTTATATTACGAATAGCGCGAGCCAATCCGGCGACCGAGATTAAAAACAACGGTGCGCCACAACCATCTGTTGAAGTTAATGTAATTTTTTCGCCAGATAAAGTTTCTAATTCGCTCTTAATAGCAACTTGCAAAGGATGGCCAGGATCTAAGTAATTAGCGATTGGCCATCCATTGCTCACGCATGTCAAAAGCATCGCAGCGTGCTTGCCACTGCAATTCATTGCGATACGAGTTGCTGGTTTATCGCCCCATGCACGCCGTTCTAAATCACCAAGTGGTTTATCGAGCATGCACTGCAGCGCACTTTCA
>JBEANK010000144.1:0-4878 GCA_041165485.1 Actinomycetota bacterium
GTTGTTCTTGGACTTGATCCAGGAAGGTAACTTGGGTCTGATCCGTGCCGTTGAGAAGTTTGACTACACAAAGGGTTACAAGTTCTCGACATATGCAACTTGGTGGATCCGTCAGGCGATTACCCGTGCGATGGCTGACCAGGCTCGTACCATCCGTATTCCAGTTCACATGGTTGAAGTTATTAATAAGTTGGCACGTGTACAGCGACAGATGCTTCAAGATCTTGGTCGCGAACCGACCCCTGAAGAGCTAGCTAAAGAGTTAGATATGACACCTGAAAAGGTAGTCGAGGTTCAGAAGTATGGGCGCGAACCAATCTCTCTTCACACACCACTTGGTGAAGAAGGAGATTCAGAGTTCGGTGATTTGATTGAAGACTCAGAGGCTGTTGTTCCAGCTGATGCGGTTTCCTTTACATTGCTGCAAGAGCAGTTGCACTCAGTTCTGGACACCTTGTCAGAGCGTGAAGCAGGCGTAGTTGCCATGCGATTTGGTTTAACTGATGGACAACCAAAGACACTTGATGAGATCGGAAAGGTTTACGGAGTTACTCGTGAACGTATTCGTCAGATTGAATCCAAGACAATGTCTAAGCTTCGTCACCCATCACGCAGCCAGGTTCTTCGCGATTACCTCGATTAAGAGTTAGTTGTGAGCAATCCAAAGGTATTCATTAATCCAAGGAGCGGATCAATTCGCTTAACTGGAACGGTGGACATTGTCGATTCTGAAGGCAATGTCATTGAAACAATTGAAAACCCAAAGTTTTGTGGCTGTGGCCACTCACAAGAAAAGCCCTTCTGCGATGGCTCGCATAAGGGCTTTCTCGATAAAAAAGATTAGTTTTTAGACTCGATTAACTTTTCAGTCTCATCTTGAATCTTTGCAGCAACGGTCTTTAGCTTTTCTGCATATTCCTTGCCGTGGTGTGCACAGAACATAAGCTCTCCGCCATTAAGTAGCACTGCGCGCACATATGCCTGTGCTCCGCAACGATCGCAACGATCGAGGGCGTTAAGAGGTACTGATTCAAGTAACAACTGTTCTGTCATTTCTCTTCCCTTTTTCTCTCCGAGGATCGATACATCCTTCTTGCTCCTATGGAACAGGAAACCACATTTATTTATTCCCCGCTCGTTAATATTGATTTAATTTCACGAATTAACGCTGAATTAACACTGAGAGTCGACAAATCCCAATATCTGAGAGGGTTTTGGGCGCGCTTACGCTGAAAAATAGGCTCAGGCGGATAATCTTTCGCCCCATGGCCGAGAAAGATGCAGTTGCGACCCCTTCGCAAGATAGCTATACCGCAAAAGATTTAGCGGTTCTCGAAGGTCAACCGATTCACGCGGCCTTATGCACTGCTTATGGGAAATTATTGATAACTCAGTTGATGAAGCTCTTGCCGGACATTGCAAGAAGATTGAAATCAATCTTGAATCAGATGGATCTGTTGAAGTCCATGATGATGGTCGCGGTATTCCCGTTGATAAGGAACCCAAGACAGGTTTAACAGGTGTTGAAGTAGTTTTGACCAAACTACATGCAGGTGGAAAGTTTGGCGGCGGATCATATGCAGCCTCCGGTGGTTTGCATGGTGTTGGTGCATCTGTTGTTAACGCCCTTGCCTCGCGTTTGGATGTTGAAGTAGATCGCGATGGCAAGATTTATTGGATGTCATTCCAACGTGGTGCTGCGGGTATTTTTGATGGCGATGGACCTAAGGCTCCATTTGAACCAAAATCTGGTTTGCGTGTAATTGGAAAGATTTCATCCAAGATCACCGGAACTCGTATCAAGTGGTGGAGCGATCGCCAGATCTTCCTTAAGGAAGCAGAGCTAGATCTTGAAGATATTTACGCTCGTGCACGTCAGACCTCTTATTTAGTTCCAGGCCTGACACTTGTTGTTAATGACAATCGCACCAAAGCAAAGACAACTGAAACCTTCTTCCATAAGAGTGGAATCACTGAATACTGTAATTTCTTGCAGCCAGATGAGCCGGTGGGCGATGTAATTCGTATCTACGGCACAGGCCACTACCAAGAGACGGTTCCTGTCCTAGATGACAAGGGCCACATGGTTTCAACTGAGGTTGAGCGCGATATGGAGGTTGATATCGCGATGAAGTGGGGCAATGGTTTTGAGACCACGCAACGTTCTTTTGTGAACATTATTGCTACCCCTAAGGGTGGAACTCATGTCGTTGGCTTTGAAAAGGCCTTGGTCAAGGTGGTCAATGAAGCACTTCGTTCGACTAAGACCCTGTCTAATAAAGAAGCAGATGTCATTAAGGATGATGTGCTTGAAGGATTAACCGCGGTAGTGACTGTTCGAATGTCTGAACCACAGTTTGAAGGACAGACAAAAGAAGTTTTAGGAACCGCTGCTGCAACTCGAATCGTTTCGGCGGTTGTCGCTGACAAGATGAAGGAGTATTTCAATACTTCTAAGCGCATCGATAAAGCAAATGGTCGCCTTGTTCTGGAAAAGATCGCCGCTGCCTCACGTACCCGTATTAGTGCGCGTGCTCATAAGGATCTGCAGCGACGTAAGAATGCACTGGAGTCTTCATCGCTTCCGACAAAGCTCTCTGATTGCCGCTCAGAGGATGTCACACGTACCGAGTTATTTATCGTAGAAGGTGACTCTGCACTGGAAAGATTTTGAATGTACAAAAGGCATCACTGTCACAGATGCTTGAAGATAAAGAGTGCGGATCAATTATTCAGGTAATTGGTGCAGGCTCTGGAAAATCCTTTGAACTAGAAGAAGCTCGTTATGGCCGCATAATCTTGATGTCAGATGCTGATGTTGATGGCGCACATATTCGCTGTTTGCTTCTGACCTTGATGTATCGCTACATGCGTCCACTGATTGATTCAGGTCGCGTATTTGCAGCGATTCCACCCCTACACCGCATCGAAGTTGTTGGCGGGGGAGGCAAGAAGGGCAATTACATCTACACCTACAGTGATGATGAGATGAAGAAGGTAACTGCAGAGCTGAAGAAGGAAGGCAAGCGCTGGAAAGAGCCTATTCAGCGTTACAAAGGCCTGGGCGAAATGGATGCCGATCAGCTCCGTGAAACCACAATGGATCCAGATGCTCGTACTTTGCGTCGCATTACCGTTTCAGATGCTGCGGCCTCTGAAGCGATGTTTGAACTATTAATGGGAAGCGATGTTGCACCACGTAAAGAGTTCATTGCCAATGCGGAGATCGATCGCGATCACATTGACGCTTAGTCAATAGCGACTAGGTCGAAGTACTCCTCTTTCCACAAATCCTCATCGCCATCTGGCAACAAGATCACCCGCTCTGGCTTGAGTGCTTGAACCGCACCTTCATCGTGAGAGACCATGATGACTGAACCTTGGTACTCGGCAAGTGCGCCCAGAATTTCAGCACGTGATGCAGGATCTAAGTTGTTTGTTGGCTCATCGAGTAACAAAACATTTGCTGCAGATACTACGAGAACAGCTAAAGCTAAACGAGTTCTTTCTCCACCAGATAAAACCTTCACAGGTTTATGAACATCATCGCCAACAAAGAGGAATGAGCCCAAG
The DNA here is from genome assembly GCA_041165485.1 of Actinomycetota bacterium. Taxonomy (GTDB): domain Bacteria; phylum Actinomycetota; class Actinomycetes; order Nanopelagicales; family Nanopelagicaceae; genus Planktophila. Next base: position 3,574 of record JBEANK010000144.1, read on the forward strand.
GTATTGCGCGCCTCAGGTTCGCGAATATCAGGGGTAGCAGACATCATGTTTTCTAAAATTGTGCGTTCAAAATCAAGTGATTCATGCTCCTGGGCGTAGTAACCGATCTTTAAACCATGACCATGTTCAACTTTTCCTGTATCTGATTCAAGTTCACCGGCCAAAATTCGTAGCAGTGTTGTCTTGCCTGCACCGTTAAGCCCAAGGATTACAACTCGCGAACCTTTATCAATTACACAAGAGACATCGGTGAAAATCTCAAGAGATCCATAGTTCTTGGAAAGCTCTTCGCCTGACAGTGGAGTCTTGCCACAAGGCGCAGGTGTTGGAAAGCGCAACTTTGCAACCTTGTCAGCTACTCGAACATCATCCAAGCCACTGCGAAGCTTTTCAGCACGACGCAACATGCCTTGCGCAGCGGTTGCCTTAGATGCCTTGGCCCGCATCTTTTCACCCTGCTTTTGCAAAATCTCTGCACGTTTTTCAGCGTTTGCACGCTCCTTCTTTCGGCGGTGCTCATCCTGTTCACGTTGCAACAGATATGCTTTCCAGCCCAAGTTGTAGACATCGATGCAGTTACGGTTGGCATCTAAGTAGAAAACTTTGTTCACAACGGTCTCGATCAAGTTCACATCGTGCGAGATGATGACCAAGCCACCTGAGTATTTAGATAAGAATTCTCGCAACCACATAATGGAATCTGCATCCAAGTGGTTTGTCGGCTCATCCAGTAGCAAGGTTTCAGCACCACTAAAGAGAATACGAGCTAGCTCAATACGACGGCGCTGACCACCAGACAGGGTTGAAAGCTCATTGCCAAATACCGCCTCAGATACTCCCAGTGATGTTGCAATAGCTTCAGCTTCAGCTGTTGCTGCATAACCACCTGCTGCAGAGAACTCTGCCTCAACACGTGTGTAGCGATCCATCGCTTTTTCCAAAGCTTCACCTTGAGCGGTTGCCATTTCCTCTTCAACTGATCGCATACGTGCAGCGATCTGATCTAAATCACGTGCCGATAAAATTCGATCAATCACTGTGCCTGGTTCATCGCCAGTCCGAGGATCCTGCGGAAGGTAACCAATCTTCCCTGTTCGATTAACCGCGCCACCAGCTGGCATAGTTTCACCAGCTAGTACCTTTGCAAGGGTCGATTTACCAGCGCCATTACGACCAACAAATCCGATACGGTCGCCGCTGTTAATGCGAACAGTTACGCCCTTAACAAGAAGGCGAGCACCTGCACGTAATTCGAGCGCTTGAGTTGAAATCACACCGAACTCTATCGGGAGAGGTTAAGCAGCA
>JBEANK010000145.1:0-2784 GCA_041165485.1 Actinomycetota bacterium
ATAAATAAATGAATGAAAAAATGATATTATTTTTATTTTTTCTTTGAAGAACGATGTTGAACACTTATAATCTTCATAATAAGTATTTGAGTGATTCCGTTTTCTATATCTATTGGTTTATCTTAGCAATGCCTCAGTTTAATAATCATGAATCTATTAGCAAGTTGATAGATGAATATTTTCGTAAGTTTGTCATGAAAAACTTACATTTATCTGAAAGGATTAGTGATGATTGTATTGATATTATTATGATTGTTCTTAAACCAGATTTCTGGGGTTTAGGCAAAATTTTAGCTAATGATCTAATTCAAAAATACAGAGATACAAATTTAGATAAACAACTTTTTATTTACCTTCCTTTAAGTAGAAATGTTGAAATTGTCGCCGATCGATTCAAATTTACTTTGTTTGGTGAGATTGAAATAGATGGCGTAAATTTCGCCAAATTACTGATAAACGTGGGCGGTGAGGGTTTCGAACCCCCGACATTCTCGGTGTAAACGAGACGCTCTACCACTGAGCTAACCACCCGGTATTGCAGACCCAAATCTTAGAGCGCTGCAATTGCCGCCTTGTAATCAGCATTTTCACGTGCAGCCCAGCCATTCTTTACTTCCCAGCGAAGGATTCCTTCTTTATCTATAAGAAAGCTTCCGCGAAGTGCGCAACCCTTTGATTCCTCAAAAACACCATAGGCTTTTGCAACCGCGCCATGTGGCCAAAAATCTGACAGCACTGGAAATTGGTAGTTCTCTTGCTCTGCGAAAACTCGTTGTGTAAATGGTGAGTCGCATGAGATTGCAAGCAGCTGAACATCATCATTTTGAAATGATGAAAGATCATCACGAAGTGCACATAGCTCACCAGTGCATGTGCCGGTAAATGAGAATGGATAGAACATCAACAAGACATTCTTTTGTCCCTTGAATGAAGAAAGTGAAACCTTTTCTCCATGTTGATTTGAGATTTCAAAATCTGGTGCGGCTTGTCCAATAGTTAAAGTCATGCCGCAAACTTACCTCTTGCCCGCCTTACGTGCCACCAATCTTGTTGCGGTCCAATCCTTTGCGAGCGCAATTGTTGAAGTAACACTCAATCCCGCAATTGGTGCCGCATCTTGAATATCACTTGGCTCAACGTGTCCGTCACGACCAACTTTGGGAGTCATTACCCAGATTGGACCTGTCTCTGACAGATAAGTGAGCGCATCCATTAACTCATCAACTAAATCTCCATCACCATCGCGCCACCAGATGATGACGGCGTCGACAACTTCAGATGTTGAACCCTCTAGAAACTTGGTCCCCGTGATTGCCATGATCTGATCTCGAAGTGTGGAATCACAGTCACTATCGCGGCCAACCTCCAAAACGAGGTCATCCTTGGCCAATCCCATACGTGTAGGCACAGGCTAAGTCCACACTTTGGCGGGGCTGAGCGCAAGAGGAGGACTGGCTCAATTTCACACCCTTTCAATTTCCACTTACGGGGCAGTAAGGGCGAGAATAAGCCCATGAGCGAAAACTTCGAAGCGCCAGATCTCAATATTGAGCAACTAGTAGATACAGACCCAACTGAGTCAGCTGAATGGAGAGCCTCCTTTGACGCAGCGCTCAAGGTCGCAGGTCCCGTCCGCGCTCGCTACTTAATGCTCAATCTTTTGAATCACGCGCAAGAGCGCAATGTAGGAATCTCCTCGCTTCGAACAACGGATTACATCAACACAATTCCACCTGAACACGAAGCGAAATTTCCTGGCGATGAGGATTTAGAACGCAAGATTCGCCGCATCAACCGCTGGAATGCTGCGATGTTGGTGCATCGCGCACAGCGTCCGGGTGTTGGCGTTGGTGGACACATCTCTACCTATGCATCATCTGCTGCCTTGTATGAGGTGGGCTTCAACCACTTTTTCCGCGGACAGGATCACCCAGGTGGTGGAGATCAGATTTTCTTCCAGGGACATGCCAGCCCAGGAATGTATGCACGCGCATTTCTTGAAGGACGTTTAACTGAAAATCAACTTGATGGTTTCCGTCAGGAACTTTCACATGATGGTGGCGGACTTTCTTCTTATCCCCACCCACGTTTGATGCCAGATTTCTGGCAGTTCCCAACTGTCTCTATGGGTATCGGACCGCTTAACGCGATTTATCAAGCACGTTACAACCGTTACTTACATAACCGTGGAATCAAAGACACAAGTGATCAACATGTGTGGGCATTCCTTGGTGATGGTGAGGTTGATGAAGTAGATACATTGGGTGCGATTGGTTTGGCAACTCGCGAGAAGTTAGACAACTTGACCTTTGTTATTAACTGTAATTTGCAACGCCTTGATGGACCAGTTCGCGGAAATGGAAAGATCATCCAAGAGCTTGAATCAATCTTTGGCGGAGCTGGTTGGAATGTGATCAAGGTTGTTTGGGGTCGTGGCTGGGATCCACTATTGGCCCAGGATCGTGAAGGTGCACTTGTAAAAATTATGAATGAAACCCTTGATGGTGATTATCAAACATTCAAGGCTGAATCAGGAAAATTTGTTCGCGACAACTTCTTTGGTCGCGATCCACGTACCGCTGCCATGGTTGCCAATTGGTCAGATGATCAAATCTGGAACCTCAAGCGCGGTGGACATGATTATCAAAAGCTATTCGCTGCATACACAGCTGCTACTCAAAAGAATGGTCGCCCTACAGTTATTTTGGCTAAGACTGTTAAGGGTTGGACCCTTGGATCTCACTTCGAAGGTCGCAACTCAACCCACCAAATGAAGAAGATGAC
>JBEANK010000146.1:0-2737 GCA_041165485.1 Actinomycetota bacterium
CCGTTGGCAAGTGCAAGCCAGGTTTGTGCATCCATCTCGATTGTATTTGGTGGAGTCCCACGTGTATGCGTCGGACCTTCACCGCATTGAACAGCGGCATACGGAGGGATACGTACCTCAATGGCTCGTCCAGGAGCCTTAGAGGTTAAAAGCGCAAGAGTGCTTTTAACCTGTTCAAGTATCTGAGGATCGCGCATCTACTTATCCAAACAACCGTGGAAATGTTGAGGTGTGGGCGGTTGATAACTCAGTTAAGGAAATTACCGCATCATTGAGTTCTTAATTGCTAAAGCTTCAAGCCTTGAGGTATGCCCAGGATCAATTGCAACGATTACACGACCTGGAGTCTCGCTGAGCAATTCGACTCCTGCATTCTCAAGTGAAACCGTTGCACCAACCTTATGTCGCAAAACCATCTCAGTTAATCCAGCAGATAAACCGCCTTGACTTAAATCATGGGCTGCTGCAAAGAAAGAGTTACCTTCAAGAAGTAGCTCAATAAGGCGCATTTCACGCTGTAAATCAGCATCTGGAGATTGCCCCACACGTTGGTTATGCAAGAAAGCCCACTCGCTACCTGCAAAATCTTCGTGGGTTTCACCTAACAAGTACAGCTCCAAACCTGCTTGAGTAAAACTCATTGGAGTCCGAGTTCGAACATCTTGGATTACACCTAGAACGCCAATAACTGGTGTTGGCAAAATCGCAACACTTCCTGTTTGGTTGTAGAAGGAAACATTTCCGCCAGTTACGGGAAGTCCCATCTCTAAACAACCATCTGCCAATCCACGTACAGATTCGGCAAACTGCCACATAACACCAGGATCTTCAGGTGAACCAAAGTTTAAACAGTTTGTTACGGCAAGAGGACGGGCACCCGCTGTTGCAATGTTGCGCGCCGCTTCTGCTAACGCCAACTTTGCACCTTGGTAAGGATTTAAATAAGACCAGTTTGCATTGGCATCGGTTGAGATTGCAACGCCAAGGTTTGATTTCTCATCAATACGAATCATTCCTGAATCATCAGGTTGCGATTGGATGGTATTTCCTTGTACATACTTATCGTACTGGGATGTAACCCAAGACTTATCTGCAAGGTTTGGTGCCGCAGCTAACTTCAAAACTGCAGCTTTGATCTCTGACGCATTTGCAGGTATAGGAACATTGACTGATTGTGAATTTACTTGATTGATGTAATCGGGTTGTGCGAGTGGACGGTTGTAAACTGGACCATCATGGGCCACCGTGCGAGGTGGAACATCAACAATTAACTCGCCATTCCAGGTAATTTCAAGGTGATTTCCATCGGTAACTTCTCCGATCACGGTGACAGTTACATCCCACTTCTTGCAAATCTCTAAAAATCGTTCAATCTTGCTGGGTTCAACAATGGCGCACATACGCTCTTGTGATTCCGACATCAAAATCTCTTCAGGCGATAGCGAAGGATCGCGCAATGGAACCTTGTCCAGCTGCACCTTCATGCCGCCAGAACCGCCTGATGCCAGCTCACTTGTGGCGCAGGATAAGCCTGCTCCGCCAAGGTCTTGGATGCCTACAACTAGATCTTCAGCGAAAATTTCTAGTGAACATTCAATCAAAACTTTCTCAACAAATGGATCGCCAACCTGAACACTTGGACGCTTTGTAGATCCACCAGCACCAAAGGTTTCTGATGCAAGTACAGATACTCCGCCGATTCCGTCGCCGCCTGTTTTTGCTCCGTACAACACAACTAAGTTGCCGGCACCTGCAGCTTTTGCCAACTTAATATCGCTGTGCTTCATAACTCCTACGCACAACGCATTTACAAGTGGATTACCTGCATATGTTTCATCAAAAGTAACTTCTCCTCCGATATTTGGAAGTCCGAGACAGTTTCCGTAACCGCCAACACCGGCAACGATTCCAGGCAAGACGCGACGGGTATCTGGCGCATCTGCTGGACCAAAACGAAGTGGATCCATAACCGCAATTGGTCGAGCACCCATTGTCAAAATGTCACGAACAATTCCGCCAACTCCTGTTGCGGCACCTTGATACGGCTCAACAAATGATGGGTGATTGTGTGATTCAATTTTGAAAGTTACCGCGTAGCCCTGGCCTACATCAACAACACCTGCGTTTTCACCAATACCAACGAGCAACGCATCTGATTTGGGAGCTTTCTCACCAAACTGCTTTAGGTGAACCTTTGATGATTTGTATGAACAATGCTCTGACCACATCACTGAATACATTGCGAGCTCTGATGAGGTTGGGCGACGACCCAGAATTTCTTTGATGCGTGCATACTCATCGGGCTTTAGCCCAAGTTCGGCAAATGGTTGTGAGTTATCTGGAGTTGTTTGTGCAATTGCGACGGTATCTAGCGCCATTACTTCACCATCGCATTCAAGATTGAAGTAAAGAAGCCAAGCCCTTGAGCAGATGGCCCAGTTAGCTCATTCCCTTTGAATTACTAATTCCAGCGATCAAATTACGTGATCCATTGGGGTTTTCGCCTACATAACGGGCGATTACGCGGCCTTCGTCTTCGAGCATCGCAAGGGTTTGATCATCGCACTGGAAAGAGCCTTCACCATTCTTCAATGGGATGATAATTTTTTCGCCTCGTTTGAAGGAGTTTGTCCACGGAGTTTGATTGTTAACTACCTCAATCTCTTGATCGCGACATAAGAAGTGCAGATCAGAGTTGCGAGTTAGCGCGCCCGGCAAAAGATGTGATTCACACAAA
>JBEANK010000147.1:0-2828 GCA_041165485.1 Actinomycetota bacterium
GAAGCTGCAGAAGAGATTGCACGCCAACTACGTCTTCGTGACTTAGGTGGAATTGTTGTAATCGACTTCATCGATATGATTCTTGAATCTAACCGTGAAGCGGTATTGCGTCGATTGGTTGAATGTTTAGGTCGCGATCGCACCAAGCATCAGGTTGCAGAAGTAACTTCACTTGGTTTGGTTCAGATGACACGTAAGCGTGTTGGCCAAGGACTTATCGAAGCATTCTCAACTACATGTGATTCATGTAGCGGACGCGGAATTCACATCCACATGGAGCCGGTAAAGATGAAGGCGCCAATGCCTCAACTTGATACTCCATCATCACAACATGAAGATGCTGATGAAAAGGATGCGACTGAGCATGAGTTCCATGAATCATTAAATTCAGATAGTGATAAGCCAGAAGCTGCGGCGGAAGCGCCACAGGCTGAGGTAAAGACAGGTGGCCGAAAGCGCCGCCGTGCAGCCTCCTCAGGGATTATCACCGCCTAATCGAAGCCCGATTTGAGCCTGAGCGCTCAAATGGGTACCCTTACCCCTCAACCTAAAGTTCGGAGAACTACGCACGTGGCAAATATCAAGTCTCAGATCAAGCGCATCAAGACCAACGAGAAGGCACGCCTTCGCAACAAGTCTGTGAGCTCATCTATCAAGACCGCCGTCCGTAAGTTCCGCGACTCCGTGCTGCATCAAAGTCACTGGATGTTGCGGTGCAAAAGGGTGTTCTTCACAAGAACTCAGCAGCAAACAAGAAGTCTTCAATGGCTAAGGCAGCTGCCAAAGCCGGCGCACGTTAATCCCTTTACTACCGTAAAGCGAGGCTAGGTTCATGCCTGCAATTTCACTTGCTAAGGCGCCACAACCAGCAGCAACCAATCCGGCGCAGATTCGTAACTTTTGCATCATCGCCCATATTGATCATGGCAAATCAACCCTTGCCGATCGTATGTTGGGAATTACCGAAGTAGTTGAAGCCCGCAATATGCGCGCACAATATCTCGATCGCATGGATATTGAACGCGAACGCGGAATCACTATTAAATCTCAAGCTGTTCGTTTGCCATGGCGTTCTTCGCTTGATGGGCAGGAATACATCCTGAACATGATCGATACACCTGGTCACGTTGACTTTACCTATGAAGTTTCGCGCTCGCTAGCAGCGTGTGAAGGCGCTGTTCTACTTGTTGATTGTGCACAAGGAATTGAAGCGCAGACCTTGGCAAACCTTTACCTGGCGATGGAAAACAATCTCACAATTATTCCAGTGCTTAATAAGATCGATTTGCCTAACGCTCAACCTGAAAAGTTTGCTGCAGAGCTTGCAAAGTTGATTGGTTGCCAACCTGAGGATTGCTTACGTGTATCTGGAAAAACCGGTGATGGCGTTGCAGATCTACTTGATCAGATTGTGGCTCAAATTCCAGCACCAGTTGGAGATGCAAACGCACCTGCACGCGCACTTATCTTTGACTCAGTCTACGACTCATATCGCGGCGTAGTTACCTATGTACGTGTCGTTGATGGACATTTATCTCCACGTGAGCAGATTCAAATGTTTTCAACAGGTGTTCGACATGAAGCACTTGAAGTCGGTGTTATTTCTCCAGAACCAATCGCATCGAAAGGGCTTGGAGTTGGCGAAGTAGGCTACTTAATTACAGGCGTGAAGGATGTTCGCCAATCCCGTGTAGGTGACACCATTACCACCTACAACAACCCAACCAAAGAGGCCTTATCGGGGTATAAAGATCCTAAGCCGATGGTGTTTTCTGGTTTGTTCCCATTAGATGGTGCAGATTTTCCAATCCTTCGTGAAGCCTTAGATAAGTTGCAGCTCAATGATGCTGCACTCGTATATGAGCCAGAAAGCTCGGCAGCACTTGGCTTTGGCTTCCGCTGCGGATTCTTGGGTCTATTGCACATGGAGATCGTTCGTGAACGTTTAGAGCGTGAACATAAACTCAACCTTATTTCGACCGCACCTAACGTTGTGTACAACGTAACCATGGATGATGGCAAAGAGGTACGTGTTACTAACCCTTCGGAGTTTCCAGAAGGAAAGGTTGCAGCGGTTCACGAGCCAATTGTGAAGTCAACAATCCTTGCACCCGCCGAGTTCATTGGAACAATCATGGAGCTGTGCCAGGATCGTCGCGGAATCTTGCTCGGAATGGATTACATCTCTGAAGATCGGGTAGAGATTAGATATGACCTTCCATTGGCGGAAATTGTTTTTGATTTCTTTGATCAGCTCAAGAGCCGCACCAAGGGCTATGCATCTTTAGATTACGAAGAAAAGGGCGATGCCGAGGGCAACTTGGTAAAGGTCGATATCTTGTTGCAGGGTGAAGCCGTTGATGCATTTAGCGCAATTGTTCACAAAGATAAGGCTTATGCATATGGCGTCATGATGACCGGCAAACTTCGCGAACTCATTCCTCGCCAACAGTTTGAAGTACCTATTCAGGCAGCAATCGGTGCTCGCATTATTGCCCGCGAAAGTATTCGCGCGATCCGTAAGGATGTTTTAGCAAAGTGTTACGGCGGAGATATTTCACGTAAGCGCAAGCTTTTGGAGAAGCAAAAAGAGGGTAAGAAGCGGATGAAGATGGTGGGACGAGTCGAGGTTCCACAGGAAGCATTCATCGCCGCCCTCAGCACAGACGACAAGCCAGGAAAGAAGTAAGTGGCCGGTCCACTGCCATTAGGCGATAAATGGCCGAGTGATAATCGGCTGATTAGTAAAAGAGCTACTGACTCCTTTCACACCTACATTCACATTCCCTACTGCACAGTTAGATGCGGCTACTGTGACTTCAATACCT
>JBEANK010000148.1:0-3579 GCA_041165485.1 Actinomycetota bacterium
AACCCACAAGATATCTTCGCCAATTTATTTGGTGGTGGCGTACGTCGCGGCCCGCGTAAAGGCGCTGACCTTCAAACTGATGCCACCATTACATTCAAAGAATCAGTCTTTGGTACAACGCTTGATTTAAAGTTAAATATCGACGGTAGTGGTTCACAAACTATCTCTGCACGAGTACCTGCAGGTGTTAACGATGGCGCGAAGATTCGCGTTAAAGGAAAAGGTGCACCGGGTGAAGCCGGTCCTGGAGATTTATTTATTGAGCTACAAGTAAAACCACACGCTGTATTTTCACGTAAAGGTGAAAACTTGCTTTTAACTCTGCCAGTCACCTTCGCAGAAGCAGCGTTGGGCGCTGATTTAAAGGTACCAACTCTCTCTGGTGATGATGTAACCGTCCGACTCGCTGCTGGCACACCAACAGGTCGTGTATTGCGCGTGAAGGGCCGCGGCGTTAAAAAAGGCGCAGTTGTTGGCGATCTATTAATTACCATCGAAGTACAAGTGCCACGTCGTGTCGAAGGTAAAGCACTCGACGCCATTAAAGCTTTTGCAGCAGCTACATCTGATGAAGATGTTCGCGCCGAATTTGTCACCAAGGCGCGCTCATGACAAAAGATCTACCCCAAGAAGATCATCCAGATGATGATGCAGGACTTTATGTAATTTCTGTAGCTGCTGAACTATCTGGCCTACATCCGCAAACTCTGCGCCAATATGATCGCTTAGGATTAGTTTCACCAACTCGTACGGTGGGGCGCAATCGCCGTTATTCGCTACGCGATATTGCATCTCTTCGTATGGTGCAACGTTTAGTTGGCGAAGGCATTAACCACGCAGGTATCAAACGCATTATCGAGCTAGAAACCGCAATGGCCAACATGGCAATCGAAGTTGCCAAGCTACGTATCGAAGTAGATGCGCTGCTTACTGAAAATCCACCAAAGAGTCTAAAAAACAAGAAACAAGAAGTTATTGTGTATGACGAGGATTAAACGCTCATAAAGTTTGTCCGACCACTCCATTTACCAAGGGTTTGTTCAGCTGGTGATTTCAAAACCTTTTCAAGAAGCGTGGCATAGACATCTCTAAAGTCAGTCGTCACCGCTAAATCACCTTTTATTAAACTCTTCAGCGAAGGTTGATCTCCATAGTAACCACCATTGACTTTGTCACCGATAACAAACATTGGACCTGAAGTCCCATGGTCAGTGCCCTGCGAACCATTGCCGATTACACGGCGGCCAAACTCACTATAAATCACAACAGTCACATCAGCTGCGCGGGTTGTAGATTTCAATTGGTTCAAGAAACGATAGACCGAATCTGAAACCACACCTAATAGCGCAGCCTGTGCATTAGCTTCATTGGCATGAGTGTCAAAACCCCCGAGCGAAACAGACCATACCTTTGTTGGGGAACCTGCAGCGATGAGTTTTGAGACAACATCTAACTGTTGTGCCAAGTTGTTATCTCCTCCGGCATTTCCGCCATTGGTTGTTGGCAAGTCTGGAGCTATTGGCGCCGGCCCCTTCAAAATTGGTTGTACTGTCGTCGAGACGCTAAATAAATTGCGCATAGATGCCGCTGCAGCAGCCATCAGCGAATTATCAGTCCGTGAAGGTTTAGCCATCTGCAAACAATTCATCGCAACGCTACCGCGCGGAATCACCAACCCACCGAGTGGTAGAACTGAACCCGAGCGCTTTGCGCCAGCCCAGCGCCCAATCCACCCTGTGTTGATATGCCGTTCTGGCGATGCGGTTTGCCATTTCGCCATACTGGAAAAGTGTGAACGATCTGGATTGGGGTAACCAACTCCACGGATAATCGCAACTTTTTTCTGATCCCATAAAAACTTCATATTTTTCATTGCCGGATTGAGCGCCAACTCAGCATCAAGCGGCAACATCGTCTCTTGTTTATAGGAAATCTCAGGCCGGCTAGAAAAATAAATCGGATCTCTATATGGAATAACGGTGTTTAATCCATCGTTTCCACCGTATAACGTAATCATGACAAGTATGGGTGTGCCCGCTGGCAGCGGTCTATTAATTGCCGCTTGCGCAATTTGATCTTCACTCAAGATTGGCGCAATAGCACCCGCAGCAACTGCACCTGCAGTGAGGCTTAGAAACTTTCTCCTTGTTAGCGTATCCATTGCATGCCTCCTAAGCACTCACAACATATTCGGGGCTACACAACGCCAACACGGCAAACTCTTCCAAATCTGATTGAGCATTTCGCAAAGCTGCTTGGGTGCGCGGGCTCCATTCTGCAACACCAAGCCAGTCAGCACTTTGCGCTACTAGGCGAGCTGAATCCAAGGCGCGCAATGCTTGTAATGTACTTTGTTTCACCAACCATGATGCGAACGCGATTCGGTATTGAGCAGATGCGGAAGAAATCCAGGATTCACCAGCGGGCCAACCACCAACATTAGGTGGATTAAATGGAACCTGCCCCAATTTATCTAAATGACGAACCAGTTGGTTGTAATTATCCAATTTTGAAGGAGTGAGTTCTAGTGCACGACACGATGCAACAAACCAATCAACCGGTGACTTCACAAGCCCGTACTTTGGATTAATCATCGCGCTGTCGGATGCAGCTGATGAAAGTAAGGCGACAAAATTGCGCTCTGAAATGGCAGCGCTAGATGCAAAAGTTGTTGGCATCGGTTCAGTGCTGGAAATGAAGCGATACCAGATGCGCTCGCGAAGAAAAACCCCGCAGTTTGGCTGTTGCACAAGTAGATCAACCGCTTCTTGCGGTGTAAACGCCTTCGAAGTTCCTAAAAGATTGACGATTGAATTGTCATGACGCCTCAAATTGAAGGAAGTTGTTCCCGCACTGAGATTAATTTGAAACCCAGTGAAAACTTTTGAAAGCGCTTTAACATCATCTTCGGAGTAGCGATTAACACCAAGAGTAAATAACTCCATAAATTCGCGAGCCAAATTCTCATTAGGCGCCTTGGCGGTACTAACTTGACCATCGAGCCAAAATTGAAGTGCGCAATCTTGCAGCATTGCTTGCGCAAGCTCCCTAAAATCACCTAATGCGTTTGTGCGCAGAGTTTGATTCTGGATAAACATTGGCCGAGCAAAATCAACTTTAGAGATGGCAGTTGCCCAATGCCCGTGCCAGAACCATGTTGCACGCTCACGAACCGGGTTACTAGATGCAACCATCTCATCCATCCACCACAGCATCATCCGCTCACGCTGCTGCCGAAGATTCACCGCAAAATCAATTACTTCTGGAGTATTGGGTTTAGGGCGAGGACCTAAATCAGATATTTCTGGAGGAGCGGTAACAGTGGTTGTAGATGGTGTCAACAATTCTTTGCGCACTCCAGCAGCACCCCTTTTTGTGGCCTGCGCAAACTGCCCTGGACGGGGGCCAAAACCAAAGCGATGATAGAGACGTGAAAGCTCAAGTCGCTGTGTATTCATGTCAGCAAGGTAACCCAGATACTTAACAGCGGTAAGGTGCGACTATGAATTCAAAGGAACTTCTCCGAGAACAAATCGTGACGAAAGCTGTTGTCCACGGCAAAGTAATTTTGTCATCAGG
>JBEANK010000149.1:0-3550 GCA_041165485.1 Actinomycetota bacterium
GAGGATCGAACTCGTGAACTTCTGACTGAACTTAAGAGCGGTGCAAATGTTTTGGTTGTTTCAGATGCAGGAATGCCAACAATTAGCGATCCAGGTTTTCGTCTGATGCGGGATGCAATTGCTGACGGAATTGATGTTTCAGTAATTCCAGGACCCAGCGCTGTCACGATGGCGGTTGCATTATCTGGATTACCAACTGATCGTTTTTCATTTGAAGGATTTCCTCCACGAACCGCTGGAGCGCGCCTTGCGACATTTGAAAAACTTCGCTTTGAGGAACGAACAATGGTTTTCTTCGAAGCTCCACATCGTCTTGCAGATTCATTGCTTGATTGCGTTAAAGTTTTCGGTCCTGATAGACAGGGTGCAATTTGTCGTGAAATGACTAAACGGTATGAAGAAACCATCCGCGGAAATTTGAAGGAGCTATCAAGCTGGGCGACGAGTAATGAAGTCCTAGGCGAGATCACATTAGTAATTGCTGGCGCAGTAACGGACTCTGCTTCATTGACCGCTGCAGATATGGTGGCTCGAGTTCGCGAGTTTGAGAGTGCTGGAATGGATAGAAAGGGCGCTATTGCAACGGTTGCTGATGAATTTGGCATCGCAAAGCGCCTCGTTTATGCCGCGGTCGTTGATGCGAATAAGATGAGCCAGTGACTAACTCTTTCTACTTGACGACGCCGATCTATTACGTCAACGATGCCCCTCATATTGGGCATGCCTACACAACCGTTGCCGGAGATGTGTTGACTCGTTGGCATCGTCAAAAAGGGGAGTCGGTCTGGTTCTTAACTGGAACGGATGAACATGGTCAAAAGGTTATGCGGACCGCAGAGGCTAACAATGTTGCACCTCAAGACTGGGTCGACAAGTTAGTTCAAGATGCTTGGAAGCCAAATTGGGAGCATCTCAATATTGCCAATGATGATTTCATTCGCACCACTGAAAAGCGTCACACAGAACGTGTGCAAAAGTTTTTACAATCACTCAAAGATTCAGGACATATTTACGCCGGAAAGTATGAAGGCCCATACTGCGTTGGATGCGAAGAGTTCAAGCTTCCGGGTGACCTCATTGAGATTGATGGGGCGAAATGTTGCCCTATCCATAGCAAGCCAATTGAACTCGTCAATGAAAACAACTGGTTCTTTAAATTATCTGCATTTGTTGAACCATTGCTTGCTCACTACAAAAACAATCCAGATGCCTGCCAACCTGAAAGTGCGCGCAATGAGGTTGTCTCATTCTTAGAAGGTGGCGTTTCAGATCTTTCTATCTCACGTTCAACATTTGATTGGGGAATTCCTGTGCCATGGGATACCGATCAAGTTGTTTATGTCTGGTTTGATGCGCTACTTAATTATGCAACCGCTGTCGGTCTAACTGATGCACCAGATTCTGAAGGTGGCAAGAAGTTTGCCCAAACATGGCCAGCAGATGTTCACTTAGTCGGAAAAGATATTTTGCGTTTCCATGCCGTTATTTGGCCGGCGATGTTGATGGCAGCAGGTCTTGATGTTCCCAAGAAGGTCTTCGCTCATGGTTGGTTGTTAGTTGGCGGAGAAAAAATGAGTAAGAGCAAGCTGACCGGTATTGCTCCCAAGGACATCACCGATCACTTTGGAGTTGATGCCTTCCGCTATTACTTCTTACGCGCAATTCCATTTGGAACTGATGGATCTTTCTCTTGGGAAGACATGAGCGCCAGATATACATCAGAGCTAGCAAATGATTTTGGAAACCTGGCATCTCGCAGCGCAGCGATGGTTGAAAAATACTGCGCAGGCTCACTTCCAGCGGTTAGCCATGATGCTGGATTAGAAGCAGCGCTCAAGGAAACGGTTGCAAAGGCAGATGCTGCAATGTGCGCAAACCTTGGATACTTGCAAAAGATCCAGCCAACCAAGCACTCCTTGAAGAGGTCTTATACAACACAGCAGAATCATTGCGCGCATTAGCTGTGCTATTGCATCCAGTCATGCCTCAAACCTGTGAAATCTTGTGGCAGAGCCTTGGTGCACAAGCGGTACTAGGAGATTTGAGCGCTCAGAAAATTAGTGATGTTGCAACATGGGGACAACTTCCACAAGGTGCAACCGTTACGAAGACTCCGGTCTTGTTCCCACGACTAGAAACCCCTGCCTAAACAACAATGGCTGATCGCCACAACCGCGATATCGATCGTCCGCGCGCACCATTGCCTGAACCGCTACCGGTTCCAACAGTTGATGCACATGCTCACATGGAGATCGTTACCGATGCTGCCTTTGATTCACAAGAGGTTGCAGATGTAATTGCCGAGGCAAAATCTGTCAATATTGATCGCATTGTTCAAGTTGGATACTCAGCAGAGCAATCCCAATGGTGTGTAGCAGCGGCAGAAAAGTGGAATACATCAGTATTGGCAGCGGTTGCATTGCACCCTAATGAAGCACCGGTTGTTGCTGATTTAGATGCAGATTTTAAGATTATTGAAAAACTAGCCCAACACCCACGGGTTCGTGCAATTGGCGAAACAGGGCTTGATTACTTTAGAACTCCACCTGAATTACGAAAGCGCCAGCAGGATTCCTTTAAGTGGCACATTGAATTAGCAAAGAAGACAAACAAGGCACTAGTCATCCATGATCGTGATTCACATGATGATGTTTTGTCAGTATTGCTCGAAGTCGGAGCACCAGAAAAGACTGTCTTTCATTGCTTTTCTGGCGACGCGGCTATGGCAAAGTTGTGTATCGAACGAGGCTATATCTTGTCCTTTGCGGGCACTTTGACCTTTAAAAATGCACCCGAACTTCGTGAAGCGGTAAAGCTTGTGCCTGCCGATCAATTGTTGGTAGAAACTGATTCACCCTTCTTAGCTCCATCGCCTCATCGCGGTGCCGGTAATACACCAGCGCAGATCGCAAATATCGTTCGAGCCATGGCGGTAGAGCGCGATCAAGACCTTGCCGAACTTGCTACCGCACTCAGTGTGAACGCTGAGCGAATCTTTGGATCCTTCGCACCATGACTTTGCTGGGTGCGGCGCAGATCCGCGAACTTGCAGCACAGTTAGATCTAAAACCTTCAAAATCTTTAGGGCAGAACTTTGTTATTGATTCAAATGTCTGCACCAAGATTGTTAAAACCGCTGGTGTTACACAAGATGATGTGGCACTTGAAATCGGTCCAGGACTTGGCTCATTAACCCTTGCCATGTTGGAGGCCGCACAATCTGTCATAGCAGTTGAAATCGATCCGCGACTTGCACAGCAACTACCACTAACAGTTGCCGATCACTGTGAACACCCAGAAAATCTGACTGTAATTAATAAGGATGCGTTAGCACTACGCGATCTGCCAATTGCTCCAACCGTGCTGGTGGCAAATCTGCCGTACAACGTTTCAGTTCCGGTACTTCTTCACCTTTTAGTAACTTTTCCAAGTATCCGTACAGGTGTAGTCATGGTTCAAGCAGAGGTTGCAGATCGGTTAGCGGCAAAACCTGGCGGCAAAGAGTATGGAATTCCAAGTGTGAAGGCTGCCTGGTGGGCCGATGTTAAAA
>JBEANK010000150.1:0-5011 GCA_041165485.1 Actinomycetota bacterium
TATGGACTTCTAAGCCCATTTAATTAAGCGTAACGCCGCCTTCAATTAACGTGAAGGCGGCGTTCTGCTTTACCCTTAGACCATGGCAAAGAAATCGCTCTTGAAAAAAGAGAGTCCGCAGAGTAATTCTCCAAAGCGGGAGAAGGCTTCGGCAAAGAAGTCCACATCAACAAGCACTGTTGTTGCTTTTGATGCAAAGGATCTTGCCCGTAACGCCGCGTTAGAGCAGGCGGAAAAGAAGGATCAAGTTGGTGGATTTGTCTCAGTTGATTTTGATGATGAAAACCGCGTTGCAACATATTTATTTGAAGCACATCTTGCAGGATATAAAGGCTGGCGTTGGTGCATTACCGTTGCAAAGGTTGATGAGGATTCACAACCAACAATTTGCGATGTTGTAGTTCTTCCAGGTCCTGATGCATTACGTGCACCAGATTGGATTCCATATCGCGATCGAATTCTGCCGGGCGATGTTGGCGTTGGAGATATTGTCCCTAGCTCACTTGATGACACTCGTTTGGTATCAGGTGCGCAAGCACTTCCGCAGGATGAGGATCTCGATACTGCGATGGCGCTTGAACTTGGTTTAGGCCGTGCACGTGTTCTTTCAATTGAAGGACGTGACCAGGCAGCCAAGCGTTGGTATGAAGGAGAGCGTGGACCAAACGCTCCCGTTGCCCAGTCAGCTCCAAAGCCTTGTCACAGCTGCGGATTCTTTATTCCTATCGCAGGATCATTACGCTCAACATTTGGCGTATGCGCAAATGCGATCTCACCCGATGATGCACGCGTAGTAAGCGTGGATCATGGCTGCGGCGCACATTCGGAAGCGACCTTCACAGAGCCGGTGTTAAACTAAGCACCTGCTATCGCAACCGCGATACTTATTTACATACGAGTTAAAAAACTAGCAAGGAGCCCCCCATGCCTACAGGACGCGTTAAATGGTTCTCATTAGAAAAAGGTTTTGGATTCATTGCAAATGATGAAGGCGAAGATGTTTATCTAGCTGCAACATCACTTCCTGAAGGTGTTGCAACGGTAAAGCCTGGAACAAAGCTTGAGTTTTCTATCGCGGACAGCCGTAAAGGCCCACAAGCCTTGTCAGTGCACATTATTGATGCACCACCGTCTTTAGTTGAGAACTCACGTGTTAATAGCGATGATCTTGCTGCGATGATTGAAGACACAATCAAGATTTTGGATAAGGTCGGAAATGGTTTGCGCCATGGACGTCACCCAAATGCACAAGAGGCTGATCGTCTTGGTCGCGTGCTTCGCGGTATCGCTACCGCCCTCGGCGCCTAATTAAAGCTAGCGTGCTTAATTAAATTTATATGCCGCTTCGTCGATCGCGACGAATTGTGTAACGAATTCCAACTAACCCTAAGAGTGCACCCATCACGCATGTCCAAATAACTTTGGCATCAGCGTCAACTGCAAGAGCAATCACACCAGCAACCACCCAGCAGATAGTTCCAATAGCGACTAGAGTTACCGCATTGCGTAGTCGAGTAGTCATGGAAGAAGAGTAATGCGTTTATCGGTAAAAGAGGATGGTAATTGGCGTTCATTTCGCCACCGTAATTACCGAATTCCAAATAACAATGGAACTTACTTAGGTTTGGTCACCGCAGTTCAATTCGCACCAGTATTGGCCTTTTCATTACACGGTGGAAAACTTGCAGATCGATTTAATAAGAGAAAAGTTTTAATTCTTACTAACCTTATTGGTGGCGCAGCATCCCTTGCATTAGGTATTTTGGTAATGACAGATCTGATCGCTCTATGGCATGTCTTCGTTCTTGCTGGAATTTTGGGTATTTCAACTGCAATTGATGCGCCGGTACGCCAATCCTTTACAACAGAGGTTGTGGGTCAAACAGATCTACCTAATGCGGTGTCATTGAACTCACGCTGGACGGCTTGTAGGACCTGCGATTTCAGGTGGTTTAATCGCAGCCTTTGGCACCGGGCCCTCCTTTATTGTTAACGGGCTTTCATACCTATTTGTAATCGCTGCGTTAATGAACCTCAATGAAAAGGCTTTCTTTCACTTAGATCGTCCAAAATCAGATGGAAGTATTCGAGAAGGAATTGCCTATGCAAAGGCCCGCCCCGATATTTATGTAGTCATGTTGATGGTCTTCTTCTTAGCAACCTTTGGCTTGAACTTCCAGATCTTTAATGCGCTTATGGCCACACAAGAGTTTGGTTTAGGACCGGCAAGCTTTGGTTTGATGGGAACCTTTATTGCGATCGGATCCTTATCGGGTGCGATTGGTTCAGCTCGTCTAGAGCGATTTAGAAATACAAAATTCGTCATTAAAGGCGGAATCGCCTTTTCAATCTCGATTATGGTTCTATCGATTATTCCAAGCTACAGTCTGTACATTTTGTGGCTACCAATTTGTGGAGTCACCGCGTTAACAACTTTGGTATCTGCTAACTCCATAGTTCAAACAAGTACCGACCCGGCAATTCGTGGCCGAGTAATGGGTCTGTATTTATTGATCTTTATGGGTGGAACCCCATTTGGTTCACCACTAATTGGAGCAACCACTGATCTGGTTGGAATCCGACCAACAATAGTTATTTGTGGCGGTATTTCCTTAGCAGCCTCATTGTTTATCTGGTTTAAATACAAGAACCGCGTAACACTTCCTGCAGATATTTCTGTTGCAACAGTCCTAAAGGCTGTTGATCGCGATCACAAGTAAAATACCAATCAGTGCAAGCAAGGTAATTAACCTTCTAGTCTTGTAACTCATGCTGACTCCTTCACATCAGAAGGAATCGCCTTCACGATGATAAAAGCTATGCTGATTAAGGCAAAAACCATGATGTAGGCCCGTGAGATTCCAAAGCTATCTCCCAATAGACCCAGCAAGAATGGGGCTCCAGCGATAGCTACTCCAGCTGCTAATGAGGCGCGGCCAATCGCTAAATCTGGACGACCATCGCTCAAGCCAATTAATCGAATTGATGACAGTGCAAACTGCATGGAGATACCAAGCCCCACAATCAATAAGCACAGTAAAGAAATAACCATGTTGTGTGATAACCAGAAGCCTAAGAAACCTAAGAACTGCAAAGCAATGATTGCCAATAATTGATTATCAAGTGGAAGATTCTTCAGAACCAATCCACCATACCAACGTCCAATTCCCATTCCGGTTCCAAGAGCAACAATCGCAACTGTTGAAATCGCAGCGGTTGATCCGACTCGATCCTTCAAAAGTGCTGCAGCCCAGAATGAGGTTGCAAACTCACTTGAAATGCAGGCGACAAAACCAAACCAAGAGATCCAAAACTTAGCTGAAAGTTTTCCACCTTGAGGTCCATGCTCATCAGGGACATGTTCCTCTGCACCTTTTTCGCGGCCCACAATGAACAGCAGCAGCGCTACAGGAAGTGCAAGCAATAAACCTAACCGCCACAAACTTGGGAAAGCGATTGCAATTGTTCCAATTAATGCAGTTCCGGTAACAAAACCAACTGATGCAATTCCATTTGCTTGTGGGATTGCGACCTCTGCGACAACTGATGTGCCAAAACCTGTAATAAATGTTGCAGGAAGAGTGATGTACACCGGCGGTGAAATCACAAACAAGGTCAGACCCACTATGAAGATTGTTAAACCGATCCAGCTGGCATGGTTACGTCCATACTTATGGGCAATTCGTGGATTAGCCCAACCTGCAAAGATCGAAGCCACACCCATGGCGGTTCCGTGTAATCCAGCGATTGTTAGGGAAGTCCCTTGGTCTGCACGCAGTAAAGATTGTGCTGGCCCAAAGCCACCTAGATAGAAGTTAACGACAGCGGTCTGGACCGCTACTACCCAGAAGAAACGATCGCGGTGAAAGCTCTTAGACATTACAAAGCGGCAACAACGTGATCAATGCACTTTGTAAGTGCTTCAACATCACTTGGCTCAACCGCTGGGAACATACCGATACGCAATTGGTTCTTGCCTAGCTTTCGATATGGCTCTGTATCAACAATTCCGTTTTCACGAAGCGCTGCAGCAATCTTGGTCGCATCAATTGCATCATCAAAGTTAATTGTTCCCACAACCTTTGAACGCATCGCTGCATCGGTAACAAAAGGAGTTGTGTAACTTGTCTTTTCAGCCCAGGAGTACAAAATATCGGAAGACTTGGCGCTACGACCTGCAGCAAATGAAAGACCACCATTGCTATTCATCCACTCGATCTGTTCTGCAAGCAACATCAAAGTAACTAGTGCAGGAGTGTTGTAGGTCTGATCTAAACGAGAGTTTTCAATTGCGATGCCAAGATCAAAGAAAGCTGGAACCCAACGACCGCTTGCTTTGATCTTCTCTGCGCGAGCAATCGCAGCAGGAGACATGATTGCGATCCACAAGCCACCATCTGAAGCAAAAGATTTCTGAGGTGCAAAGTAGTAAGTATCAAACTCTTTTGCATCCACCATTAAGCCACCGGCAGCTGATGTTGCATCAACAAGTACTAATGCCCCATCCGTCCCTGCTGGTCGCAGAATTGGCATTGCAACTCCCGTTGAAGTTTCATTATGCGTCAATGCGTACACATCAATACCAGCTTCAGCCACAGCGGTTGGATGTGAGCCAGGTTCTGATTTGATAACTGTTGGCTCACCCAAGAACGGTGCTTCCTTTGAAGCTGCTGCAAACTTTGAGGAAAACTCACCAAATACAAGGTGCTGTGAGCGCTCTTCAATAAGTCCAAATGTTGCGATATCCCAAAAGGCTGTTGAGCCACCATTTCCGAGAACTACTTCATAACCTTCTGGAAGATTAAATAAAGATGTAAGTCCTTCGCGAACACGCTTCACAACATTCTTCACCGGCTTTTGGCGGTGCGATGTTCCCAAAATTGCATTTCCACTAGCTGACAATGCAGCAAGCGCTTCGGGACGGATCTTTGAAGGACCGCAACCAAAGCGGCCATCTACTGGCTTTAACTCAGAAGGAATAATGATGCTCATGGGCTAAGACTAAGGGTAG